>JBBRJE010000330.1:0-3583 GCA_038219845.1 Bacteroidia bacterium | reverse complement strand
GGGGCATTTGAAGGAAACGAAAGCTACGCCCCTGGTTTGGACCACCGGCCTGATGTGCCCCGAAGCCTATACCCTCCATGATGCCATAAGTGCTTATATCAATAAGGAATCCGGTGAAAGCATACGCAGCAAAGCGGCATTGGCTTATTCCAGGTACCAGAAATGCAGCGTTGTTGCAGCAAGAAATTTACTCGTTACAAGCTGGTAATTTTACAATTGCTATAGATATTGCCATTGGTACATTGCTTACTCTTATCCCGTTCCTGCCAGAAACATCTATTTGTCGCTTTATTGTCACAATTAAGATTGGAAGCGAAGAATTACACAAGCCAATATGTCCATTTATAAACTTTTCCACGATATTTGTGTAATTATGTTCTGTGAAACATATTCGGTTTAATATAAATTTGAAACTTCCGGATAATTTCTAACGTAAATAGAAGTATTAATTTTTTTAAAAAGATAAGTTAAAATATGGATGCAAAATTTTCTCCCCGTGTACGCGAGGTAATGAGCCTGGCTAAAGAAGAAGCGGTTCGGATGGGCAATAGCCAGATTGGCCCCGAGCATTTTGTGATGGGTTTGTTAAGAGAAGGACAGGGTTCGGCAATACGCACTTTGCGCTCTCTGGATGTAAACCTGACTCAATTGAAACGAATTATTGAAGACACCGCCCGTAATTATGCCGGCAATGGAATTTCAAATGTAAATAATATCCCCTTGAATAAGGCGGCTGAAAAGGCTTTGAAGGTAACCTATCTGGAAGCCCGCTCATATGCCGCTGATGTGATTGGTACCGACCATTTAATGCTTGCGATACTCCGTGATGAATTCAATACAGCATCGCAGATTCTGTCGCAGTTCAATATCGACTATAATAAGTTTAAGGATGAATTGGAAAATCCGAATACCGGTGAAATACGCGATGAATTGCCTCCCATTGGCGGTGACGATGATGATATGCCACCCCCCCGAGAAGAGCGTCGTGCTACGGATTCCAACAAAACCGGAAACACAAAATCAAAAACTCCTGTGCTTGATAATTTTGGAAGGGATCTGACCAAATTGGCTGAGGATGGCAAGCTTGATCCTATTGTAGGCCGTGAAAAAGAAATTGAAAGGGTTTCGCAAATTCTATCCCGGAGAAAGAAAAATAATCCGGTATTAATTGGCGAGCCAGGAGTTGGTAAAACGGCAATCGCAGAAGGCCTGGCATTGCGTATCATTCAGAAAAAAGTGTCACGTACTTTGTTTAATAAGCGTATCGTGATGCTTGATCTCGCATCCTTGGTGGCGGGCACAAAATACCGGGGACAGTTTGAAGAGCGGATGAAAGCGGTGATGCAGGAGCTGGAAAAAAGCCCCGATGTAATCGTCTTTATTGATGAAATTCATACCCTTGTTGGAGCCGGTGGCGCCAGTGGATCGCTTGATGCGTCGAATATGTTTAAACCCGCTTTGGCACGGGGAGAGATTCAATGTATCGGTGCCACAACCTTAAATGAATACCGTCAGTACATCGAAAAAGACGGGGCCTTGGAACGCCGTTTCCAACAGGTGATCATTAACCCGGCTTCGGCCGCAGAGAGTATTGAGATACTTCATAATATAAAAGACAAATATGAGGAGCATCATAATGTAACCTATACTGATGCAGCGATTGAGGCTTGTGTAAATTTGAGTGTCCGTTATTTAACCGACCGTCATTTACCCGATAAAGCCATCGATGTTCTCGATGAAGTAGGAGCCCGGGTGCATATCACCAATATTCATGTTCCGCAAAATATAATGGAGCTTGAAAAGCAGGTAGAAGATATCAAGTCGGAAAAGAATAAGGTGGTAAAAAGCCAGAGGTATGAGGAGGCGGCTCAATTGCGTGACCGTGAAAAAAATATGATCGAGCAGTTGGAAAATGCGAAGAAAGACTGGGAAGAAGAAACCAAGGCCAACCGTTATAAAGTAACTGAAGACGAAGTAGCGGATGTAATGGCTATGATGACCGGGATTCCTGTGAAGAGAATTTCACAAGGCGAAGGCACCAAGCTATTAACAATGGGGGAGGATATGAAGTTGAAAGTAATCGGGCAGGAAGATGCAGTGAAGAAATTGGCGAAAGCCATACAGCGTAACCGCGCCGGGTTAAAGGATCCAAATAAGCCCATAGGCTCATTCATTTTCTTAGGACCAACCGGTGTTGGAAAAACGGAGATGAGTAAAGTGCTGAGTGAATATTTATTCGACAGCAAAGATTCCCTGATACGTATTGATATGAGCGAGTATATGGAGAAGTTTGCAGTGAGTCGTTTGGTGGGTGCGCCTCCGGGATATATCGGGTATGAAGAAGGAGGCCAGCTTACAGAGAAAGTGCGCCGCAAGCCATATTCCGTAATATTATTGGATGAGATTGAGAAAGCACATCCTGAAGTGTTCAATATTTTGTTACAGGTATTAGATGAAGGATTCTTAACCGATAGCATGGGCCGTAAGATTGATTTTAGGAATACTATTATTATCATGACCTCAAATATAGGTTCACGCCAGATCAAGGATTTCGGGCAAGGGGTTGGTTTTAGTACCGCTACCCGCCAGGAAAATGTTGACCGCGATACCAAAACTATTATTGAGAATGCTTTGAAAAAATTCTTCAGTCCTGAATTCCTGAACAGGGTTGACGATGTGATCGTATTCAAGTCGTTGGAGAAAGAAAGCATTGTTAAAATTCTTGACCTCTCGATCGAGAAAATGCTTGCCCGGATTGATAAGCTTGGAATCAAAATAAAATTAACCGAGGCGGCCAAAGAATTTTTGGCTACCAAAGGTTTTGATCCTGAATTTGGCGCACGTCCATTAGGAAGAGCCATTCAAAAATATTTAGAGGATCCTATTGCAGAAGAAATTTTAAAATCGGGAACCAATGAAGGTGATGTGGTGGATGTAGATAAGGATCCGGATGCCGATGAACTAAAGATTAAAGTGAAGAAAGCGAGAAAGAAGAAGGAAGATGTTGGGGAGGTTTGAGTTATAAATAATTCGATGAGAAAATGCCAATTCGTGAAAACGGGTTGGCATTTTTTTATGCGGTAATAATTTTGAAAAATAATATAAAATGAACAGGTACTTCCTTGTATCTGATTTTTAAATTACGATTGAAATCCCAAGGTAAATTATTTGCAATACATTTTTATTGCTTCTAAGGCACTACTATCTCCAAGTTCCCTGGCCTTTTTTAGGTCAATACATCCTGAATTTTTTTGTTCAAAGTTTGCCCTGGCCACACCACGTTTATAGTAAGCTTCAGCAAATTTAGGATCAAGTGCAATGGCTTTGCTAAAATCCGCAATGCTTCCCGCATAATCTCCCAAAGATAATTTTGCACACCCTCTTTTCAGATAAACTACCGTATCGTTCGGGTAAAGAGCGATACTTTTGTTAAAATCCATGATTGCGCCACGATTGTCCATAAGGTCTGCTCTCGCATAGCCTCTTAATCTGTATGCAATATAATTGCCCGGATCAAGTTTAATAGCTTTTGTCAGGTCTTCGATAGCTCCATATATATCTTCTATCCCGGCTTTAACTAAGG
>JBBRJE010000329.1:0-3584 GCA_038219845.1 Bacteroidia bacterium | reverse complement strand
CATCCTGATGTATTTAATATTTTATTGCAGGTATTGGATGAAGGACGATTAACCGACAATAAAGGACGTACCGCAAATTTCAAAAATACCATCATTATCATGACCAGTAATATGGGAGCAAATATCATCCAGGAAAATTTTGAGAACGTAAAAGAAGGTGATGATGTGTTCGCGATTGTGGAGACGACGAAAGTGCAGGTGATGGAAGTATTACGCAAACAAATACGTCCTGAATTTTTAAACCGGGTAGACGAGATCATTATGTTTAATCCTTTACGAAGCAAAGAAATAAAACATATTGTAGCTTTGCAATTGGAATCTCTGAAGAAAAAATTGGCTGAGAATGAAATGACCCTGGAATGGACAGAGCAAGCGCTGGATTACCTGACACAACATGGTTACGAGCCACAATATGGGGCGCGTCCATTGAAAAGGTTAATCCAAAAAGAGGTAGTGAATCTGCTAAGTAAAAAAATACTTGCTGACACCGTTGATAAAACCAAGCCAATTATTCTTGATAGTTTTGATAAGGAACTGGTCGTAAGGAATTAGAATTTAGTTCTTCAGTGCTCGGCCTAATAGTCTACCTTAGTGAAGTTTCTTATTTCTTCGTAAATATTAGGAATTACTGCGATGCCCCTGGCGTCGATAAAGCCCCATTTGCCTTTTACTTTTACCCCACCGTAGCCAAAGGAAAATGACCGCACCTGCTCATAATCCAGGGAATTCAGCACCTTGCCTGTGCTATCGATAAATCCGTACTTTTTGTCTTTTGCCACGATACCAAATCCCTCAGAACTTGAGTAAGCCATAATGTAATTTGGCTTCACCACCCATTCCCCGGAACGGTTAATGAAACCATATTTGCCCCCCTTTTTTTCAGTGGTGCCATCCTGTTCCACCATATCAACGGCTGCTATAGCCATGCCTCCGTTAAATATGCCTACATAATCGTAAGCCGGTTTAATAATAATATTTCCTGTTTCGTCAATGAAACCATTTTTCAATCCCACTTCCACCGGACAACGGCCTTCGGAAAAATCATCATGAATAGCAGAAACTGCAGGATCGGGACGCAGGACAGTTCGTCCCATAGTATCGATGAATACCGGCTGGTGTCCATCCCAAACATGGGCCATGCATTGGGTATAACTTGCTAAGGTGCCCCTGGGCTGCAGGTTCATATCCCGGGGTGTTTCAAAAGCAGGCTCGCCTTTGATATTAATAAAATAATAATGACCCATTAGGTTTTCAGAAACCATGGCTCTGCCACAACGAAAAGGATAAGCCTCATAATAAGCGGGGAGAATAATCCATTGGCCGGCTTTTCCAATGTATCCATACCGGCTTTCATCATCAACCTTAGTTTGGGCAAGAGCCAGCCCATTAGCCTCGAAATTGCTCAGATTGTCAAACACCAAAGGGATAATTTCTTTTCCATTTATATCAATCATTCCATACTTTAATATCTCCGGGATTTCCACCGTTGCCGGGCCGTTGCTTTTTACAACAATTGCCAGGCCCTCAAAGAAATTATAACATTGCTTATATACCGGGCTCACCAGCCATTTCCCCTGCATATTTATAACACCCCATTTCCCTTTCGTTTTTGCTGGTACGATACCATTATAAATCAGTCCAAGGCTTTCATATTTTGGTTGAATAAGCCAATGGCCCTTTTCATCAAGGATGCCCCATTTGCCATTCTGCTTTGCGTTGGCGGCTAATTTCAACGCGGGTTGAGCGGAAAGATTAACAATTACTACTAAGAGAAAAGATAATAAATATTTTTTCATTTTTAAAAATTTGATATGGTAAAGGTAGGCCTCGATTACCAAATGGCAACAGGTGAATTTAATTCGTATTATAGATTGATATGGAATCGTCGTTGTAATGATCCCGTATTTACTCTTTGGAATGAGAAACGTGTGTCGAACCCCCGACTTAACCCTTGCAAGGTTGCGCTCTACCAACAGAGCTATTCTCGCATTTAGTGAGCAAATATAGTTTTTCCTGAATTTATTCTCTGATGGGTGCATCCCAAATTGTCGCTTCAGCGTTTTTAAAAGAGCCGTTAGGCTCGGAAAATTTTGTAACCACGTACTTCAGTCCGTGGAAAGATGCGCCTCCTGAATACAAGAGCCGTAGGCTCGGATCATGTATGACCAGCGGTATATCTTCACAAACTAATATGACCCGAGCCTAAGGCTCTCAGTGATTCTTGCCGTTTTGTCCACGGACTGAAGTCCGTGGTTACAAAATGACCCGAGCCTACGGCTCTCTGATTTTAAGCAAACACATCAAATCCCGATTAACGGATTTTTTCTAAATGACAATTTGGGATGCACCTTCTCTGATTTAAGTTGTATCCAATTACCATAGATGCATTATATTTAAAAAACATTTATCTGCAAAATATCAATGATTAAAATATTTCTTACTGGTTTTTTTATTCTTTTGTTTGTTAAGATATTCAGCCAAACAGACACCTCTCAAACGGATACTACATTTTCTGTTTACGGAAATCTTGAAGTTAGGAGATTTTATTTTGGGGGAATAAAAGACTTCATTAATAAACGAAATCAACTGAATGAGAGTGCTGCAACAACTCAAATCCCGGGCGATACAGGTTCAAATGAATTTACAAGTTACCAGGAAAATGGAAAACCAGTAGACAGGAAAACTGTTAAAAAATTTTACTATAACTGGAATAACCTTGCAAATTGCACACCATGCATTTTACTTATTTATGATTTAAATGACAGACTGATACGGAAAAGTGTTCTATATACAGATTGCCCTGTTGGTTATTGGATCGTATATGACACTTCAGGATGGGTAAGACTCACAGGACATTTTAAAGAAAATAAAACTTTGGCTTGGGACAGCGCATTCTTTAAAGGAAATTGCAAACAGGATGGCATCTGGACCTACTTTGACTCAAAAGGTAAAAAACTTTATAACGAATATTGGAATGACGGAGTGTTTATCCGGCAATCCCCTGAAAAAAGTATTGCAGAATTATGGGGAGTAGAATTCATTCTCAACAAAGAGAAAAATATTGACAGGCAAACGATCACGCTAAATCAACTTAAAAATCTTACCATCATTCCCGGATATAAAAACAGTTCAAGGAAAAATACTACTCTGAAGATAAGATTGGAAGTTACTTCACCTGGTTACAAAAAAAAGCATCATACCTATTCGATCAAAAACTTCAAAAAAATCAGTGCTTCAAAAATGATTTCAGGGCTCAAAGTTTCACCCGGAAAACAAGCCTATGTACAAGTCATGGTTTACGACAATGATCAACCAGTTTTAGGCTCTTTTATCATGGTTATTCCATAAGCTAATTTAGCTTCAATTTATGATTAAAATAAATGCTTTCTCACTCAATTATGTTTGTAGAAAAAACCAAAAAAAACCTTCGTATTTCCAGCTACAATCCCGCCTTTTTTCCGTACTTTCGTGTGCTTAAAAAATAACCCAAAAAGAGCGAGAAAACATCTGATGGAAAGTAACACGAAAAGCCCTGATATGGAAGATAATAAAAAGGAAGACAGAAGCAATTACGGTGCTGATAA
>JBBRJE010000328.1:0-3585 GCA_038219845.1 Bacteroidia bacterium | reverse complement strand
TCAATGCACGGGTGGTATTATTAGGGTCTTTGGGGTTTAGCTCATTAAGCCGATCATAATATCTTTTCGACACTTCATAGTCACCTAAATTAAAATTCCTATTGCCGTCTTTTACAAGCTGCGCACATTCATCGCTTTTGTCTACAAAGTCCTGGCATTGCTGTTTTCCATTATAGTTACGTTCCCTGTCGGCTTTTCGTTGGGCAATGGTAAACCTAACCTTTGCACCGCTATAGTTACCTTTATTATACAAATCCACCGCCGACTTATAACAGGAATTAAAATCAAGCACCTGTGCATTGGCGTTTTTTTGAGAAAGAACAGCTAAAAAAATAATAAATGTCAGGCTATAGAAGCTACAGCTCATCAGTACGGGCTGCCCCGTATTTTGCAAATGAATGGATCCTGAACCTTGTCTATTTTTAAGTGATTGCATTAGCTATTGATACGAAATGGTGTTTTTGAAAATCCTTTCAAAAGTAAAACTAATTTACATCTGCCAAAATCCTTTTTTAGTGAAAATTTGATAATTTTTGGCAATGGCGCCGAAACCATTATAGAATTTGGCGATGGATTTTATCTCTGATCCTTCAAAGTCGAGGATGCGACTTTGATTGGAATTTTGCTTTATCCATTGGTTAAGGATCAGGTACATGGATTTGTTTTCTCTTCCGTTAGGAGTGGTGAAATTAAATAAGTTCACTAATTTAGTTTTACTTTCCAGATAAAACAAGCCCGAAAAAATTTCACCCTCACTGCTGCTGCATAATATTATTTTGCCCTGCTCCGAAATAATTCGGGCCATCAGATCATAATCCTTTTTAGTCAGTGAGCTGTCTTTTGGGCCAATTGCAGCTTTAAAGTTATCATAGAATTCATTCCGGTTGGCTGAGAGAGATGCAAGATGGTTCTTTTGTTTTGAGATCTCAATCGCTTTCACGATATTACGTTGATGGTGGACGCTGAAATTGGAGTATAATCTATCATAATCGGACTCCAGGTTGAGGCAGCAGGTGATACGATGTCGTAATTCAGGCCGCGGCATATAGTTTTCGGTATTGAGCTGCAGATAAACTTTGGCAAATTTCTTCGGGATAGAATTAAGGCAGCTATTGATAACACTATGCTCGAGTGGGTTCCTGGTAAATACCCCAAGCTGTTGCGTAAATCGCGGCTGGGAAATATAACTGATTCCTATTTTCTTTTTAACGGGCAATGGAATCAATACAGAATAATCCGAATTTATCAACGCCTCCCAGCCGGGACTAACCATATTAAGCCAATGGCTATAAGCATATGGATTTTCATTATAAGAATTTCCTATGGACTGGTCCCATTTTACAAAATCAATTTCATGGTGTTTTACAAAATCCAGAAACATTAAGTTTTTAATTTATCATTTTCTTTATGCCTGTTGAGATCCCTACTATTTTTCTTTATCATGTTTTTTTCCAACGCTGCTGTAAGATCTACCCCTGTTTGATTGGCCAGGCAAATAACCACCCAGAGCACATCAGCAAGCTCGTCGGCGATTAGCACTTCCTCCTCTTTCCCTTTAAACGACTGGTCGCCGTACTTGCGGGCCATAAGCCTGGCAAGCTCGCCCACTTCTTCCATCAATATTGCAGTATTGGTAAGCTCGCTGAAATATCTTACACCCACTGACCTGATCCAGTCATCAACCTTAGTTTGTGCTTCGTTTAATGTCATAAAAATTTATTGGGGAATAAGAATCATTTTAAATTCGGCTTTGCCTGCATCTTTATAATGAAATGATTTTGATTCAATATAATGCGGGTATTTTTTCTCATTCCAGAGCCAGTCGTATGCGGTAGGTGAAGTATATACCGGGCTTTGTGGCTTGCCATACTCTTTCTTGGCCTGCCTGAAAAGCGCCTTGGTTTGTTTCTCGTTCTCAGCGAAAACGGTGAGCTCAACAATCACACTATCGGCCTTTCGTATTTTAACCTCAATTTTAGACACATCGGTTTTCTTCACCTTTACATCTTTAAAAGTAGCATAAAAATATTCCTCGATTGGTGTTGTAAACATTACCTTTACAATCGCATCATTTTTGGTGCCTACATTCATACTTTTTAAGTTTTTAAATTTCGTTTTTTGCGCTATGCTTTTCTCAGGCAAAACACTAAACATAAAACAAAATATCATAAAAAACAATACGCCCCGGGGTTTATTCAAAACTAAATTCATGGTGCAAATCTGCGTATTTTTTTGCACAATTTCTATCCCTTCTAAAATCAATGCGCAATTATACCATCTATGGGACAGCGTAAATTATTATATGAAGTTTAAACCCACACTCACGGGAGATTTCGACAGTAAGAAAACATTTGTCACCGGAAAAGGTGTGGGAATTAAAGGCTTGGAGCTTGGGGTGAATTATGGGAATAAAATATCTTATATGCTTGGATGGTATTTCCTACGCGAACCTATTATAAGTAATGCAACGCTTTACAGAGGTACCGTTAAGGAAGCCACCTATAAAACAAAAGTAAGCATTCATTATCTCAGCCTTATTGCCGAATACAGCGTATTGAAAAGCCATCGCTGGAATATTAATATGCCATTGCAAATTGGAGTTGGAACAGCAAAAAAAATATTTTCCGATTCCCTTACCATTATGCCCCCTCAAAAGAGCACCATCTTCCCTGTAGAATTATCCTTCACCGGCACTTACCGCATCTGGCGATTTTTAGGATTGAGCGGAGGATTGGGATATCGAAGGGCTTTCAGCGGGAATATCATAAAAGACGAAGATTTTAACGGCATCATGTACCGTTTTGGAATGAAGATATGGTTTGGCGATCTCTGTCGTTGGGTTGCTCCCAAATGTGTTTATTGTAAAGATTTATAATCAATTTTATTTATGGCATTACGAAGGAAGGGAAAATCCGTAAAAATTACAGGTACTGATATCATCAGCAGCCCGCCGCTCATCTCGGTAAGGGTTTTCTCTTATAATGCCAATGAAGTATTTGAGAATACATTTATCGATTTTCCATCTTTAAAAAACTTTCTGGAGCATGATAAAGAGCTGGAGCATTGGGTGGATATTGTGGGCAAAACGGACAAGATTTTTTTCAGTGAATTCGCAGCCTATTTTAAATTGCATGAGCTCATCATGGAGGATATTCTGAACACCGACCAACGTAGCAAAGCCGATGAGCTCGGCGACGCGCTGTTCATTATTTCAAGGATGATTTATTTTGATAAGACAGATCAATTAATTAACGAGCAGGTGAGTTTTTTGGTGTATCAGAATATCCTCATCACCGTGCAGGATGAATGGGATGATTGCTTTGAAAAAGTGAGAGGAACGCTTCGTAAAAACAGGCTGCATGTAAGGCAGGAAGCGAGTTTCTACCTCGCTCAATCCCTGATGGGGGAGATTATTGATGCTTATTTTCCCATGTTGGATAAAATTGCCGACAAGCTCGACCTTCTGGAAGAAGACTTACTGAATAATCCCATCGCTGAAACCAGCAATAAGATACAGGAGATGAAACGTACCCTGATCCTTCTGCGTAAATTCATCCGTCCCGAGCGAGATGTGGTGAATCATTT
>JBBRJE010000327.1:0-3586 GCA_038219845.1 Bacteroidia bacterium | reverse complement strand
CGGACTTGATGGCAAATACGAGATCAAGGACTTCGGAAGGGATTATTTTGTGAAAATCGTTTTATAATTGTTAATTGTAGATTAGTACAATGCCTTTTAGTTAAGGAAACCTTTTGAAATACAGGAACCGCAAAGAAATACAAAAGTTGAATTGCACACAAAGAATTCAAAAGAGAATACAATATTGCCTTTTCTTTTGTATTCTTCGTGTGTATTCTTAGGCATTCTTTGTGGTTCCTGTATTAAAACCGAATCTTAACAATATTGAATTATTAATGATTAAATCAATAGATTAATAAGGGAAAAAAATAAAGAAGTAATATCGAACATAAAGTTAAGAAGAAAAAAAATGGCCTTTCCGAAAACTTTACATATTTAGCTTTTGAAATTAAAACCTCATCAAAACAATTTTCCATTAACAGTTAACCTCTAACCATTAAGATTCGTGCAAAAAATTATTACCGGTATACAGCAGGTAGGTATTGGAGTAACCAATGCCAATGAAGCATGGGCATGGTACAGTAAATATTTTGGGATGGATGTTGTGATCTTCAACGATGCCGCTCCAGCCCCCTTAATGACCCGTTATACCGGTGGCGATATACATGAACGTTATGCGGTGCTGGCGGTGAATATGCAAAGCGGCGGCGGCTTCGAAATATGGGAATATAAAAGCCGCAAAGCCCAGCCCGCAGCTTTTAAAATAAATTTAGGAGATACAGGGATACAGATAATAAAAATTAAATGTAAGGACATACTGGCCACCTATGCATGGTATGATAAGGAAAATCTTAAGCTAAGAAGCGCTGTACATAAAGATCCGCAAGGGAAGCCCACATTCTATCTGGAAGATCCCTATGGCAATAAATTTCAAATGGTAGAAGATGATTACTGGTATATGACTACCCCTCATTTATGCGGCGGTATTGCCGGGGTAACCATCGCAGTAAGCTCGATGGAAAAAGCGATGAACTTTTACACCAATATTCTGAATATTAAAAATATGGTGTACGACGTGCAAACTTCCATGAACGAATTGACCGGCGAGGAAGGCGCAGATAATAAATTCCGTCGTATCCTCTTAAAACAAGACCCGGAACGCAAAGGGGCCTTTAGTAAGCTGGTCGGCCCATGCAGCCTTGAGCTGATCCAGGCAATCGGATATACGCCACGCAAAATATTTGAGAAACGACTATGGGGCGACCAGGGCTATATTCATCTTTGCTTCGATGTAGTGGGTATGAAATTATTAAAAGAGGATTGCAAAAAATCAGGATACCCATTTACCATTGATAGTTCCAATACCTTCGATATGGGTGATGCTTCCGGCCATTTTGCTTATAATGAAGACCCGGATGGCACCTTGATTGAATACGTGGAAGCACACCGGGTTCCGATTCTTAAAAAATTAGGTTGGTACTTTAATCTCAAGAAACGTGATGCTACACAACCACTTCCAAACTGGATGGTGAAAGCATTAAGATTTAACAGGAAGAAAACATTAGGATAGTCGTCAGTCGTGAGTATTGCAAGTTTCATTGCTTTCATGCTGCTCCTGTTCACTAACCACGGTTCACTTAAATAATGATCAAAGCGATTATTTTCGATATGGACGGTTTGCTTATAGATAGCGAACCCTTTTGGAAACAGGCCGAACGTAAGGTTTACGAATCGGTAGGTGTAATCATTAATGATGATTTTCTCAGGCAGGTAGAGGGTTTGCGAATAGATGCAGTGATAGATTTTGTTTATTCTGTGCATCCCTTCGATGCGAAGACAAAAACTGAGGTTCAGGATGAAGTGATTGATGCTATGCGTGTACTGATCAGTGAAAAGGGAGAAGCATTGCCTGGGGTATACCAGGTGCTGGACTACTTTTTTGAGAAAAAAATTCCGATGGCGCTTGCTTCGTCTTCCGCTGAAATATTGATTGAGACTGTAATAGAAAAGCTATCATTGAAGAAATATTTTTTGATCACTCGTTCAGGGATGCAAGAGAATTTTGGCAAGCCTCACCCGCAGATCTTTATTTCCACGGCGCAGGCATTGAATGTACATCCTACTGAATGTATGGTATTTGAAGATTCTCTGAATGGCGTATTGGCAGCCAAAGCTGCACGCACCTATTGTATCGCCGTTCCCGACAAGCATCGTTATGATGATCCCCGGCTTGCGATAGCGGATGTCAAATTAAGATCGTTAGAAGAATTTTTGAAGCTAAAAAACGGTGTTGTATTTAGGTAATACGATTCACACCCCTATACATTCTAAAAAATAACGTTGTATTTACTTTATACCTTATACTTAATACTTAATACGTTTCAAACGTTAAAAGCTAAAAAACGGTGTTGTATTTACTTTATACCTTATACTTAATACTTAATACGATTCATGCCCTTAAAACGACCTGATCGGCCTTACATTCGTACCATAATCTTTATTGGTAGTTCCATATTGCGTTCCTGTATTGAAGCTTTGGAGCCATGCCCTCGAAGCGCTTACTTCTGAAGAACTCCAGTAAGAATCTAAACGAAAGCCACCGATCATAGTTTTATTTTTATACATCTGGTCAAGTTCATCTTTTGAAGGTAGGTACCAATCGTCAAATCCACCGGAAGTATAGTCATAACAAAGACGTGCCGCTGTAGAAAGATCTGTGCAATCGCGGCTTATATCGATCGTATTCTGGTTGCCGGAGCCAATCGATATGCCATCGGCGCCATTGATGGTTGTGCCATAGCAGCCCCATTCGCTTCCGGTGCCAAGATCGGCAGATGCTGCTACAAGGCCATGTTCTCCGCTTCCATCGATATAAAATACAATTCCGCCCCGGGATGTTTGCCCAAGGATTGGTGCCGGCACTTTCTTTTTCTTACAGCTAACAGAAATAAAAATTAATGAGGAAAGTAATACCGTGCTTAAAACTAAGATCTTCTGGTTACGCATGATTTGTCTTGAAAAATATATTAGAATAATAATTGCGCAAAATAGTAAAATATCAGAAATTGTTTTGTATAAAATTATCGCAATACATTTCAATCGACCGGTAGCACTTTTCGAAACCGTCATCACCCCCATACCAGGGATCATCAAAAGGGACAACGATAACCTTTTGCAATTGATCCTTGTTAGTCACAAACTGTTGCAATTCTTCGTACACGTCATCGGCCATGCATACGATCATATCATATTTATCGAAATCTTCCGTTTTAAAACGGGTAGCGATATGATGGCTTATTTCTATCCCGTTTTTTTTGCAGATATTTATCGTTCGTTTATCTGCTCCCTCCCCCTTATGATAACGGTTTGTGCCATTGGAAGCAACGGTTAAGCCGAGGTTCTTATCCAAGGCTTTCTTGCGTAAAACGGCTTCTGCAATCGGGCTCCTGCAAATATTTCCCAGGCAGGTGAATAGTATCTTCATTTTCGGGGCAAAATTAATTTTTAAAAATCATTAAACTATATAAAATTTATTTCGATTTGTTATCTACATTTGCTGATAGCCCTCTGTGAGATAATTCGATGATTAAACCCCATACACAAAAGCTCAGCGCTATTGGATTACTAATAACCATTGGAATTATTT
>JBBRJE010000326.1:0-3608 GCA_038219845.1 Bacteroidia bacterium | reverse complement strand
TGCACCCTTGTTGGTCTCCCGACCAACAAGACGCATTACTATTTGCACCCTTGTTGGTCTCCCGACCAACAAGACGCATTACTATTCCACCTCCGAGTTATACTTAAATCAAGAAACGGTGGAGGGGTTGTTATAGCTTTTCTAAGACTCAAAAAAAAGACTCAAGAAGTTGTTGGTCAGGAGACCAACAACGGTGGTGAAAGACTCGAGAAGTTGTTGGTCAGGAGACCAACAACGGTGGTCAGGAGACCAACGACGGAGGCCTTCGATCCCCCGTTGGTCTCCTGACCAACGGGTGATCGAAAAAACCCCATAAAAAAAGCCCACTTTTTCAAGCGGGCTTAATTTATCTTCAACAAAAGAAAAGTTTATTTTTCGATGATAACAAAACTCCCTTTATGACCCGGAATTGCTCCTTTGATCACCAATAAATTATGTTCAGCGTTAATTTTTACAATCTGTAAATTGATTTTCTTCACCCGCGCTCCACCGGTACGTCCTGCCATACGCATGCCTTTCATTACACGTGCAGGTTCTGAAGAAGCACCCAATGAACCCGGTGCACGTAAACGGTCATGCTGACCGTGGGTAGTACCTCCTACCCCTCCGAAACCGTGACGTTTGATAACGCCCTGGAATCCTTTTCCTTTGCTGGTACCCGTTACATCCACAAAATCACCTTCGGCGAAAATGCTCACGTCGATGCTATCACCGGCAGTATAGCTGTCTTCGGTTACGAATTCAACAATTTTACGCTTGGGTGTAGTGTTTGCCTTTGCAAAATGACCTACCATGGCTTTAGTAGTGTTCTTTGGCTTTTTTTCTCCGAAAGCTAATTGAATGGCCAAATAACCATCTTTTTCCTTGGTGCGAACCTGTGATATAACACAAGGTCCGGCTTGAATGATGGTGCATGGTAATGCTTTTCCATCTGCGTTGTAGACCGTAGTCATACCAACTTTAGTTCCAATAATTCCGGGCATAATTTAATTTTTAAATATTTTAAATGATATCGGTTTTAATATTCCGGCATAGGTAACCTTATGCTGGGGGTACTTACCGGAAAAGAATTTAGCTAAACTGATATTTAAATGCTATAATCCTTTATTTAGTTGTAAGTCGAAAGTTATAAGTCGTAAGTAATACAAAATACACTTACAACTTTCGACCTATTACTTACGACTTAAGACTTATTTAATTCAATACTTTAATTTCCACATCAACACCGCTTGGCAATTCAAGCTTCATCAGGGCGTCTACAGTTTTGTTGGTACTGCTGTAGATGTCCATTAAACGCTTGTAGCTGCATAGCTGGAATTGTTCACGCGCTTTTTTATTAACGTGTGGTGAGCGTAAAACAGTATAGATCTTCTTGTCTGTTGGCAATGGGATTGGCCCACTAACTACAGCACCCGTGCTCTTTACTGTTTTTACGATTTTGTCGGCAGATTTATCAACGAGGTTGTAATCGTACGACTTTAATTTGATTCTGATTTTCTGACTGATGGCCATAATTTTGGATTTATTTATTTACCTTTTTAAATATTGGAAATTGTCTCATCCGCCGAAGCTTTAGCGTAGGTGGATTAAACTGTAACCTCCCAATATCTTTTTTCGTTATACGTAATACATTATACGATTTCCTAATTCGCTTTACTTCCTTTTAATTTTGCCAAGATCGCTTCTGCCTGGCTCTTCGGAACTTCAGTATAATGGCTGAATTCCATGGTTGATGAAGCACGTCCAGAAGTGATAGTACGTAACTGGGTTACATAACCAAACATTTCACTCAGTGGCACTTTTGCTTTGATCACCTGTGACCCCGCTCTTGTATCCACTCCTTCCAATTGTCCACGGCGACGGTTAAGGTCACCCATTACATCACCCATATTTTCTTCTGGTGTCAATACTTCAATTTTCATGATCGGCTCGAGTAATACCGGGTTGGCTTTGCGACATGCTTCGCGATATGCGATACGGGCAGCTAATTCGAAAGATAATGAATCGGAATCCACAGCGTGGTATCCTCCGTCATACAAACGAACTTTCAACGAATCTACAGGATAGCCTGCCAGCACGCCATTAGACATTGCAGCAGCAAATCCTTTTTCTACCGAAGGAATATATTCACGCGGGATTGATCCACCGACGATTTCATTGATAAATTCCAATCCCGGTTTTGCCGGATCGCCCGGAGATACTTCAACAGTAATATCCGCAAACTTACCACGTCCACCCGATTGTTTCTTATATAATTCCCTATGATTAACCGTTTGAGTTATTGTTTCTTTAAAGGCTACCTGAGGGGCTCCCTGGTTACATTCAACTTTAAACTCACGGCGTAAACGGTCGATGATGATTTCAAGGTGAAGCTCTCCCATTCCTGAGATCACGGTTTGCCCTGTTTCTTCATCCGTTTTTACGCGGAAGGTAGGATCTTCTTCAGATAATTTACCTAAGGCCACACCCAATTTATCCACGTCGGCTTGTGTTTTAGGCTCTATCGCCAAACCAATAACCGGTTCAGGGAAATTCATGGCTTCCAATACGATAGGATTTTTCTCATCGCAAAGGGTATCGCCTGTTTTGATTGATTTAAATCCAACCGCCGCGCCGATATCTCCTGCTTCGATAAAATCGATTGCATTCTGCTTATTGGCGTGCATCTGGAATATTCGCGAGATACGCTCTTTATTCCCACTTCGGGTATTCAAGACGTAGGAACCCGCATCAAGCCTTCCCGAATAAACACGGAAGAATGCCAGGCGGCCCACAAATGGATCTGTTGCGATCTTAAATGCCAAAGCGGTAAACGGCTCTTTCGGATCGGGATGACGAATTACTTCAGCACCCGTATCAGGATTTGTTCCAATAATACTTTCTTTATCCATTGGCGATGGCATTAATTCCATTACCAGGTCCAACATCGTTTGTACTCCTTTATTTTTGAAAGCCGAACCGCATAACATCGGAACGATTTTATTCGCTACACAAGCCCTGCGCAATGCGGCCAATACTTCTGCTTCTGTAATTGTTTCCGGAGCTTCGAAAAATTTCTCCATGATCTTATCATCAAATTCCGAAACAGCTTCCAGCATTTTCTCTCTCCACTCTAAAGCCTCTTCCATCATATCAGGGGGGATTGGAACTTCTTTATAGGTCATCCCTTTATCATCCTCATTCCAAACCATCCCGCGGAAATTGATCAAATCTACCACGCCGGTAAAATTATCTTCGGCACCGATGGGTAATTGCAGTGGTACTGCATTTCCTCCCAGGACGGAACGAACTTGTTTTACTACGTTTAAGAAATCCGCTCCCGCACGGTCCATCTTATTTACAAAACCTAAACGGGTAACGTTATAATTATCCGCCAGGCGCCAGTTGGTTTCTGATTGTGGCTCTACTCCGTCAACGGCAGAAAACAAAAATACCAATCCATCCAATACACGAAGAGAACGATTTACCTCAACGGTAAAATCTACGTGACCCGGTGTATCAATAATATTTACATGATACATCTCATTTCTGTACTTCCAGTCTACAGTTGTAGCAGCAGATGTGATGGTAATACCTCTTTCCTGCTCTTGGGCCATCCAGTCCATAGT
>JBBRJE010000325.1:0-3634 GCA_038219845.1 Bacteroidia bacterium | reverse complement strand
AAACAGATAAAACCCGATTTAGGTATCGAAGGTCATTCGGTTACAGCAAATCTTTACAAATTGTTGATCTACGAAAAAGGCGATTTTTTTGTGGCTCATAAAGATTCCAAAAAGGAAAAAGGGATGTTTGGCACGCTCATTATCGGGTTGCCTTCTGCGCATGCAGGTGGTGAACTGATTGTAAAATTTGACGGACGGACGGAAGTTATTGATTTTTCGGAGCCGGCCAGCCAATACAAAATACCTTTTGCGGCTTTTTATGCCGACTGCGAACATGAAATCAAACCTATTACTTCGGGATATAGGGTTTGTTTGGTTTATAACCTTGTTCAAAATAAAGGTAAGGAAAAAATTGTGCTCAATCCATTAACAGATTATGCCGAAAGATTGGCCGCTGTTCTGAGAACATGTACAGAAGATCAGGATATTCCTAAAATTGTGTTACTGGGACATCAATATACGCCCGCAAATTTCACAATGGAAGCACTTAAATTAAATGACCGTCCTAAAGCGGAAGCGCTTATACAAGCAGCGCAAAAAGCAGGATTCTATTTCAAGCTTGGCCTTGTAACATCATATCAAATAGGTGAACTGGAAACTGACGGTGTAAGATCTTCACGAAACAGAAGTAGTTATTATGATGATTTCGATGATGATGACTTACAGGAAAATGGGACGATGGGTGAAGTTTATGATGATCATATTGAAATTGAGCACTGGATGGAAGAAGGCGTTCCACCATTGAGGAATATTACTTTTGAGGAAAATGATCTAATTTCAGCGATCACGCTCAATGAAGGTGAGCCTATTGAGAAAGAAGCCGAAGGCTATACCGGCAATGCAGGCATGGAAATGTCCTACTGGTATCATTATGGCGCTGTTTTTTTGTGGCCTGAAAAATATCATTTTGATATGCTAATCAATCTTGAACCTTCCAATAAGTTTGAATGGATAGACTATTATAACAAACATTGGAGCAGCCTGGATGCAGCACATATTAAAATGACGAAACAATTGGCAGAGTCTGTTTTACTTTCAGGCGATTGGGGGAGCAAAACAGATTTTAGCCCATTGGTAAATTGGCTTATAAACCTCGACAGCCCTAAATATCTGTCAGAAAAAGGGACTGAATTTTTACAAAATTATTTCACGCTGATTACTGTTGAAGATTGGATGAAATTGTTTGAAAAGTATCCATCAGGTTATTTTGAAAGAATATTTACGACTGTTGCAAGTACAGGCAACGCCTCTATTATCAGACATATACTGGCAATTCTTGATAGCTTGCTTGTGAATACAACCCATATATATAACGCATTTGTGCATGATCAGGTAGCGCAAATGCCAACCTATATTAATGCCATCAGGCTATCTAAGAAAGAGGAGCAGGCAAAAGCGAAAGATATTTTGCGTTATATGTTAGTGTTAGGGAAAATGCAGGATCAGAATAGTGAATGGCTGAAATTGGCAACTGCTGCTTTTACAAGAGAACTAACACGGGAATATGTTAACGATGTATTAGTGAAGGTAATACTGGAAACTGAAAAGAAAACGCTCTTAGCCAAACAAATACTTGCTGTTTGTAAAAAAGACCTGAAACACAGGGTTGAGGATAAACCGCAGCCACCAGCCAATTGGTCGAGAAGCGTACCCAATGATGCCGGTAATAAAAAGGTATGGGCTATTTTATCGGATTTTCTGCAATCGCCCAGTCAACAGATTTTTGATTACCAAAAATTACAGGGATTGCGAACGGAAATGGAAAATATTATCCGGCATACCTCAATTGACATTAAAATGGAAACCATCAGGAAAGGCTCACCACATACTCTAAGACTCATAAAGACCCAGGACGCTTATGAAAGAGATATGGCAAAATGGAAAATAGATGTTGGCTTATTGGAAAAAGCAGAGAAGTGGTAGCTTCATCATAATTAAATTAGTTTAAAATCTAATTTCCAAATCCCCAATTAGGAATACAGTCTCCAATGGATTCTATTAAATTAATTTAAGACCTCAATGATTTTATTCTATGCAATACGGTATCCTTTAAAATTTCCTTTTGTTCAACGGGCAAAAAAACTATTCTAAACTGTTGCAGCCATTTATAATTTTTTTAGGTTAGAATAAATTTGAACTATTTCGGAGTCAAAATCACGGTTTTGAAGACTAATACCGTAAGCATATATGTATTAGTCCAATTCGACTTCGTCTTCTTTGTACTAAACATATATTGCTACGGCATTTACCACTGTAACATTATAAAACACTTTGGACTGTTTTATAATGAACATTGGTATAATTTGTATTTGTTCTATATATCCCCCGAAACGGGGAGGGGGGTCTTTGCCAGAACAGCTGATCATAATTGGGGTGTATATTCTAATTGTAATTATTTTCGGATTAGAAAATAGTGCGGCTAGAAAAGGAAATACGCGGCATTAAATTAACAAGGTATGAAAAACGAAAAGGAATTTTCTCCTCATCAATTCTAATGTACTACAGAAAACTTCCTTGTGTAAACCCCGGTTCCCGATACAATGTGAATAATATAAAATCCATCAACAAAATCCTGCATATTTATTTCTGAATACATTGATTCCGGGCTTTCCTGATATACCCGCTTCCCTCTGATATCTGTAATCAGGATTTCAGTTAATGGTAGATTATTGGAAATAGTAATCATACTCATTGCTGGATTTGGAAACAATATAAGCTGGTCTTCTTTTAGTATCGTAGGATTTATCCCAACCAGTAACCCGGAAGTATACCTTAGCAAAATGAAATTATCGGGAAATCCTAATGTAGCATTTCCGCACATAATAATTTTCCCATAAGAATCAATGGCGATGCCATAAATATAATGTTGTGCATTTCCAATTTTGGTTATCACCCTACCGGAATCTGCGAAAGTAACCGTCGAGACTTCCATTGCTGTTAAAACGGAGCAAACCAAACTCGCTGCCATTAAGATAAGTGCGGCCTGCGAGCAATAACTTTCCATCCGGCTGTATGGCCATGGCCCTCCCGTAATCGGTGCTCGCTATCGTTGAGCTGAAATTGCCAAACGCCATACCTCCACTTCCAAATAAATTATCAACTTTGCCTGACGAATCGACACGAAGCAATGCAAAACGATAAACGCCGTTATACTTTGCTGTGCCTCCAAGGATAATTTTCTTATCTTTTTGGATTGAAACCGAGTATCCGTAATCATCATCATTTGTGCCTACCGAATCAATAAAAATTCCATTTTGGGCAAATGTGCCATCTAATATCCCGTTCCTGGTGAAACGTGTAATTGAAAATTTAAAGGCTGTGCCGTCTTGAATATCACCTCCTAAAACAATTTTATCATCAGCCTGCACCGCCATGGAATAGCAGTTATCGTTTGCCGAGCCAATAGGGGTTACACAAGCGCCTTTAATACCAAAGCTCGAATCCACAGAACCGTTTGAATTGAAACGAACGATTGTAAAATCTGAATTGCTCCCATTTGATGAGTTGCCTGCAAGTATGATCTTTCCGTCACTTTGAAGCCCTATCGCATTACCGACATTATCTTTAATTGAAGCATTTCCAACGGAATAATATGCGGCTCCTTTATTCCCAAACATTGTGTCGATGCTACCAT
>JBBRJE010000324.1:0-3659 GCA_038219845.1 Bacteroidia bacterium | reverse complement strand
TACGGGCAAGCCTAAAATTTTCCTTAGGTTGGTGCTGATGACTTCCATAAGCTTCACCCATTTTATCTTTCCTTCCAGCAACAATAATAGTGTTGTCGAATTTGGCATAAATGAATACGAATACATAAACATTGTGGGTTAATCAAATTTTACTAATTTGCAGGCATGTTATCAAGATCAGAAATAGAATCCAAATTGAAACAGATAAAACCAGTCCTTGCTGACAAATTTCATGTGAGTAGCATAGGTTATTTTGGTTCGTATAGTAATAACAAGCAAACAGAAAATAGCGATCTGGATATCCTTGTAGCGTTTTCAAAACCGGTGGGCTGGGATTTTTTTAGATTAGAGCAATATCTCGAAACAACTTTAGGACTGCCAATCGATTTGGTTACCTCTAATGCTTTGAAAGATCAGATTAAAGACAGAATTCTTAATCAGGTACGTTACATTTGAATCCGAACAAAAGAGACCCAATCCTTTTTATCGAGGATATATTACACTCCATGAAACGAGTTGAAGAATATATCGAAGGACTGGACTTTCAACAATTCAAGACAGATTATAAAACTGTTGATGCGGTAATTCGTAATTTTGAAATCATAGGAGAAGCTTCAAGAAATTTATCTAAAGATTTTAAGGAGAGCTATACTATGATTCCCTGGGAAGAGATGTACCGTTTGCGGAATCGTATTTCGCATGAATATTTCGGAATTGATTATGAAATAATATGGGAAATAGCTAGAATACATTTGAGGAAGAATCTTAATGATTTAGAATTAATTTTAGAGATGGAGCGTAAGAAGATAAAATAATAATTTACCTATTCACCTTCACCCCATTCACCACCATGACCACTTTGCCCTTCAAACGCATCCCATACATCGGTGAATTCTTCGATTTAGATACATTGCTTGCTGCATTATATTCCCATTCCATCTCAGGATTGAAGATGGTGAAGTTAGCTGGAGCTCCTTCTGTTAAAGAGATCGCGGGCAAGCCTAAAATTTTCCTTGGGTTGGTGCTGATCACTTCAATGAGCTTATCCCATTTTATTTTCTCTTTCAGCATCAGCAATAAATTATAAAAGGTCTGGATGGTGCTCATCCCATTGGCTGCATTATCAAATTCTACTACTTTGTTTTCATCATCCTGTGGCCTGTGATCACTTATAATGGCGTCGATGGTGCCGTAATTGATGCCTGCTATTAAAGCGTCAATATCTTCCTGGCTGCGTAAGGGTGGATTTACTTTGAAATTGGTATCAAAATCCATCAGCACAGTTTCGTTATAAACCAGGTTTGCTATTGCTACATCGCAAGTTACATTCAATCCCCGGGCTTTCGCCTCTGCAATTAATTTAACGGATCCCCCGGTGCTGATATGGGAGAAATGGATCCTGCTTTCAGTATATTTTAATAATTCCAAATCGCGTGCGATGATCAGCTCTTCGGCAATGGATGGAATACTTTTCATACCCAGCATTACAGAGGTAGCTCCTTCGTTCATCTTTCCATTATTGCTGATATCGATATCATCGGCATGAGAAACGATAAAGCTATTGAAATTTTTTACATACAATAAAGCCCTGAGCATCACCCCGGCATTGGCTATGGCATGATTCCCGTTGCTGAAACCTATGGCGCCGCTGGTTTTCATATCATACATTTCCGCCAGGTTTAATCCATCAAGGTTTTGCGTTATAGCGCCATAAGGCAGCACATCAACCAGGGAGTGCTGCGTTTTGCTTTTAATGAATTCAATTTCGGCCTTACTGTGTAACACCGGTTTGGTTTCCGGTGTGATGGCCACCGCGGTGAACCCACCAGCCGCCGCAGCCTTCACGGCGGACTCAAGATCCTCCTTATGCTCATAGCCCGGCTCCCCGAAATTAGCCCTCAGGTCGCACCAGCCGGCTGAAATAAAATTACCAGAACCTTCAATTACTATTGCATCTTTCTCATTAATATTTGTTCCTATCTTCTTAATCAGTCCGGCTTCAATAAACAAATCAACAGTTTTTCCATGATGGGATGATGAAACATCAATAAGCGTTGCATTTCTAATTATTAATTTCATGCCTTGGTGATAGCTGTTTTGACTATAGGATTATAAAACCGTATTAATAATATTTCCACTGCCAGGAATAGCAGGGTCAGGCTCACAAACCATTTCCACAAGCTATTGCGGTACTGCGTTTCGGCAATGGCTTTCTCTGCTTCATTGCTTACCGCATTCAGATAATGTATATTATGCGCGCTTAGCTCCGCCTCGAATTCATTGCCTGTTAAGTATTTCAGTGCACTCTCTCCCCTGCTGTAATTGAACGCGATCTTTTGGAAAGCACTATCGCCACTGCCGCTCCCTTTGGGCTTCAAGTCATAGATCCCGCTGGTATTCAGAAAAGGAATGTACAATGCATTCTTCCCCTGGTTATTTATTATTTCAGGCACAATCTCTTCCTTCTCGTTCTTTAAAACCAATACTTCCTCGCCCGATTTAACCTGTTGTTTCAAAGCAACGATTTTATCGCGGCCGATAATATTGTAGAGCGGCAATTGCTTATTGCCAAGCAACGCCATCTTATACATCAGCGGCACAAATAAAGCATGCCGGGGGAGGCTGCTCCAATTGGTATTGAAGGGTACGGCGCTTAAATATACATTGCCGCTCCCGAAATTATATTTGCAGAAAAAAGCATTGCCATTATTTAATTTCATCAGGATTTCCTGGTTGGGCACCACGCCTTTATTGATGATATAATTCTTCAGCACCTCAGGCAGATCCATATTGTTGAGCTTTTTTTCAAACACATCGCTGAAGATGGAATTCTGAGTGCTAATCTCTCCCATCTTTTGTTTGCTTATATCAATGCCATCAAAAATATTAACCTGCATTGCCGCAAGGAATTTATTGTAGCCGGGATTAACTGATTTTGCTCCGCTTCCGGGAAGCAATAACAGGCTGCCTCCTTTATCTACAAATTGCTTCAGCTGCTGCTGCATCCCACTGCTAATATCTTCCACCTCATTTAAAATAACGAGCCTGAAATTTTTTAGCTCATCATAATTTATGTTTTTTACATTCACCTGTTTGATGCTAAAATAAGGATTGCTTTCATACAGCTTGGTGATATACACATTTTTCTCCACGGCGTTAATACTTAAAACCGGGATCAGGGCATCCACAAAAAAAGAAAAATATAAATTATCATCGAAGGTGATGGGATTGTCGGTAATGCTTAACTCCGCTGCATTCCACCCTGTTGAAGTAAGTGTCACATTTAATTCTACAACAGCGGAAGAATTTTTTGCAACATTATAAGAGGCTATCGATTTTTGAATGCCATTCAGCTTAAGATTCAGCGAACCATTGTCGGCATTGCCCGACGACGAATTTTGGATACGTACATGCAGCTTATTGCTTTCATTCAATGCTACATAAGGCGTTTCAAACCAACAGCTGTCGATATATATATTTTGCTGTTCATTCGCCTGGATATTATAGGCCTGGATATTTACATTGCTATCATTAACCAGCAATTTGAAATCGGCGCCAGAAACCTGGAAATCACTAAGCCAGTATATCTGCTGATTTCCGCGGGCATGACTCAAGCATTCTTTCTGGCGGTTCAGCACTTCGCTCAGGGTATGGTTCTG
>JBBRJE010000323.1:0-3665 GCA_038219845.1 Bacteroidia bacterium | reverse complement strand
ATTTCGGCACCAACACATTATTTGTTCCCGCTTCTGCATCTGAAGAAACCGGGGGCAAGGACTTATTTTTAATGCAGCTTCACTGGGGCCTCTCAATCCAGAAATATGAAACTAACTTAGGTAAGGAATATCCTGCCGATGCTGTGAAATACATTGATTGGAAAGGGAAGGAGCTAAACCTCATTCATGGTGACAAAGATTTTGGAAGCTATATTGAATATTATGCATTCGTATCAGCACACCCCGAAATTATTTTGAGTTATCTCAAACATGCTTTCAATGCGATGGATATTACCACGCCACGCGCCTATATTATTAATAATTTCTACCATAGGAATAACCTGCTCAAAAATTTTAATTATACGCTTCTCTTTCTCGGATCATTGGGAATTATATTTAATTTTAGCAGAATGCCGGTTATGGCAAAGATAATTCTTGTACTTGTTCTTGCCGAAAGTCTGCTTATGCTGCCAATAGCAATCGAGACCCGATTTTTTATACCGGCACATTTCTTCATTTATTTCTTCGGGGCGATATTTCTTGAAGACATAATATCCAAATCAATGAAGTTCCGACTGAAGGCATGGCTGATGATTTCGATATGCTATATTTGTTTTGTAAGTATTAGCTTTTATCGCAGCAATACGATGATGGATAAGTTGGAATACCATCACGAAATTTAATTCCCGGTTTAATTATGATAAAATTAAAATTCTTATTTATTACATTATTCATGCTTCCTATAGTTTGCTTCACGCAATCCTGGAAGCAAATCGGGATCACTAATCCGGCATCTGTATTTGAGCCCAACCCTGGTGATCTTTACCCCTATGGTATTGGCGTTGTGTGGGATTTGAAATTTGAACCCGGCTATAACGGTAAAAACAATACCCGTTTATTTGCTACAGGTATCAGTTCGGGGCTATGGCTATCACCGGGTGGCAGAGGAAACGATTGGACACTGCTCAACACGGATTTTTTACCTGAAACATCCATTGGAGATTTTGCCATTCATCCTAAAAACAGGAACAAAATTATTATCGGTACCGGCTTGGCCAAAATCAGGCAGTCAAGAAACAGGGACCTGTTTGGCTTGCCAAAAGGCAAAGGCATATTCAGGGGCGTCATTTCAAAAAAGAATAAGATTAGCTGGCACCAGGTTCCAGGCCTCTATCATGAAGGTGAAATAATCAAGACCGATTCGGCATTCTGGAACGAGAAAACCAAATGTATTGGAAGGTTATGTTATACGGCTGATGCTTCATCAATGATCATGGCTGTTATCGAAGAAGAAACTAAAACACGCTATAATTCCTATATTTTCAAGTCTGATGATAATGGAAATAATTGGTACTTAAAAGGGTCATATAAAAATTTATTTTTTCATGACCTTGACATGAATCCATCGGATCAGAAGAATATGGTTGCCTCTTTTAGCTATGATGGCATAGCGCCGGGCCATATCTATGAAAGTACTGATGGAGGTGAAACATGGAATGCAATTTTTAGTTCATCCCCGGAACTGAATGAAGAAGGCTTTTTCAAAACATGCTATGATAATGAAATACCCGCACGCTTATGGATTTGCAAAACCACAACCTATAAGAATGAGATTTTTATCCGGACTTCGGACAATAAATTAAATGCGTATAAAAATTACAGGCAATGGCATAACGCCGGAAGCTGTTGTGCTTTCGCCATTTCAACTTATAATAATAATTTCTTTAGCGCTGCCTCAGTAAGCTTAAACTGTGTATACAACGATAAATTCCAGAATATCACACCGGAAATGCACAGTGATATCCGGTGTATCGCATATTACCCCGGAAGCAGGGATATGGTGGTGGCGAATGATGGCGGGGCATCTTTGGTTATTTTTGATAGCGTGGCAAAATCATATAAAGTATCCGATATCTCAATTGGGCTGGAAATTGGAAGGGTTACAAATATCTCCGGATCTTTCGCCAATTATGGTTTTGCTAATTGGGACAATTCCTGTCGCTGGGTGAATTCCAGGCAAAAGCTATATAAATTTATGGACCTTTTCGGGAATGAGTCCACTGTATTTGAAATGAACGACAGCGCCTTTCTCGACGGATCTGCCGGCCCTACAAACGCCAGTCTATATACCTTTGATAGTAATCTAGCTGTAACGCAGCATGAATATTATGGTGGCGAATTTTTTACCTTTATTCCCCATACCCGGAAATTCCTTTATGTGAACGGAACACAATTACACCGGGTTGATTATTCGGGTCAGGCTTCCATCGACAATATCATTTATACCCATCCACAGGGAGATAAATATTTTCTTCAACCAAGAATTTTCAGTAGCAATCCTGATATTATTTATACTGCCACGCAACAACAGGGTGCCTATTATCATTTCCAGGTTTTCAAATCAATGGATGGAGGCCAAACCTGGAAAGAGCATAATACCCAGCCCTATGGAGGTTCTTTATCAGATATTGCTATCAATCCGGTTGATCATCAAAAAATAGCGGTCGGGTCGGTTCAGGGTGAGGTATTTTTATCAGATAATTCGGGATTGAGCTTCACCGACAGTAGATTGCCTTCTGAAGCCGGTGCCGTAAATACGCTTACCTATATAAATGGTCATTGGATATTGGCCGCCTGTGATCATGGATTATGGATTCTTAATGAAGAAGGATTTAGTGGAGAATGGATACCCTTTAATGATTTGCTGAAAAGGAAAGCAATGAAGCTGCCCAATTGCCGTATCACAGATTTGGAATACATGCCGGAGGCAAAGATAATCAGGGCTGCAACTATGGGCCGGGGCATCTTTGAATGCGATGTGAAAAAGCTCTTTTAAATAGGGACTTAGCTTTTATTTAGCTTACCTTTACAAACGAATTTTTTAAAAATAATGGCAACAATAGTATTTCAGTTTGAGGATAAAAATATAGAACCAAAATCATACCCCATCATCGTAGGAGAAAGCGTCCTGGATATCGCCATGGAGGAAGATGTAAACCTCCATCATAATTGTGGAGGAGTTTGCGGTTGCAGCACCTGTCATATTTTTGTGGTCAAAGGGATGGATAATTTCCAGGAAATTTCCGACCGGGAAGAAGACTTTATTGACAGGGCCATTAATCCTAAAATAAATTCCCGCCTGGCTTGCCAATGTGTTCTCGAAAGCGAGACAGATATCATTGTGATTATACCGGATCAATCCTCCCTTAACGGCCATTAATCCATATTTTATAAAAAACCATTAAACACTATATTATGGCAAATAATTTCCAATTACCCATCCACTGGGCCGACCATGAAGACATTGCAATGGCTTTATACGAACGCTTTGGAGACGATTTTAATGAAGGTAGCATTTATAGAATACGATTCACCGATTTAATGCAATGGGTTCTTGAAATTCCTAATTTCAAAGGCACAGCCGAACAATGTAATGAAGGTCACCTGGAAATGATACAGTCGGCCTGGGTGTATGAATGGCGTGACAATCAAAAGTAAGCGTATTGGTAATTGGATAAATTGGATAACCTAAAAAAAATAAGATTGGGTTCTTGTGTTTTACTTATAACGGGCAACTATTCACTCCTTATGCATACCGGTTCATTTCTTCTCAATCATCCCTTTTTCGTAGGCATAATTCATTAACCCCACCACGCTTTTCGAAC
>JBBRJE010000322.1:0-3680 GCA_038219845.1 Bacteroidia bacterium | reverse complement strand
AGCGATTTTAGGATCTTTAGAAACTTCTGTATCTGAATTTTCGTTTTTGGCATTATTGCAGGAAAATGACACCAACACAGAAATCATAACAACCATAACAGTTGCTTGCTTTCTGCCAATAAAAAAACTCTGTAAAAATTTTCTTCCCATAATAGATGTATTCTTTTGTTCTTTTTAAATAAACACTTCAATTGAAGTGCTGTAGCAGTGAAAATAATTGAGTGAGCTGATCATAACTTCAATAAGTTCAACATGATCTCTAATTTTTATTTTTAAAAATAATTGCTTAGTAAAGACCTAAAATAATTAATTGATATAATAGTTTATTAAACACCTGGTTAACAATAAACGTATTAAGTTCTGAAAACGAGTGGGAAAGTCGGATAAGAAAACTGTTGAAGCCTGGTAACAATAGTTTTATCCATGATAGTTGATCTTTTCATAGAAGCAGTCGTTTAAATTTTTATAAAAATATAAACTCTATTCATTGTAGCCGTCCTGAGCTATACTGGTATTATTTATTGTTTCATTTATTTGGTGCCCTTATTGTAAAATATATACAACCCATCTTTACCTGCAACAACAATATCTTTTCTTCCCGATCCTGTCAGGTCTGTAACACTGAAGTATATACCTAAGCCCTTTCCTTCACCTAATGGTCCATAACTCACTATTTGCTTTGTGAAAGAGTCGCCATTCCATTTATAGTAATAAATACCAAGAGGATCGCTCTCACCAGGATCATTTCCGTTATGGGCACGGTAACGTTTACCGGTAACCAATTCTTCCTTTCCATCTCCGTCAATATCTACCCATTGCATTGCATGAAACTGAGAATTATATGGATCAATAGCATGCTTAATCCATAAGATCTTTTTTGAATTTTTATCCTTTTTCTGTTCGTACCAGTCTAATCCGTAGTCATGTGCCTGCCCTACGATCATATCATTTAAACCATCTTTATTCACATCAGTGACAATTATCGGAACACTTGAAGTACCAAGGTCTAAACCGGGGTGAAAAGTCCATGCATCTTTATAGCGATTTGCAGGAGCTTCGAGCCAGCCGTTATTGAGAATAAAGTCTCCTCTTCCATCACCATTAATATCACCAAAGCCTAAGCCATGGCCTTGTTTCTCATTATAGATCTTAATACTGTCAAAAGTGCCGGCTCCTTTTCCCTGGCCGTCTTTTTTAAGGCGATAAATCACCAATGGATCATTGGGTGTATTCGGTATTATTTCAGGTACCCCATCACCATCTACATCCCATGCACGCGTAGTTTCTACGTTGCCGGTCTGGGCTATAACATGTTCTTTCCATTCATTATCATTTCCAGGGTTTTCTTCCCAAACAAGGATTTTTCGAAACCAGCCACCAGTTACAAAATCGAGACGGCCATCGCCATTAATATCAATTGGAATAGTTGAAAAATCGTCCCAATATTCGCCGAATTGTTTACCTGCATTAATGAAGTGCCGTTTAAAATAAGTAGGCCCTTCGTACCAATATGAACCTGAAACAATGTCAGGAATCTTATCATTGTTTACATCAAATACTTCTGCTGATTCATAGCTTTCGGAAGCGATTTGCTTTTTTATAAATTTTATGGAAGGAGTGACTTTGTGAGAGCTTTTCTCTTCCTGGCTGAAACAAACAGATTTTATTAAGAAAAGAAATATAACAACTAAGAAAGCTTTATTCATGAAAAAGAATTTATAAGTTAAAAAATTTCTACAGTGGATTTTGAATCACAGAGACACTTTACGACAGGAGCTACACAAAGACAATATCGCCTCTCCGTGCTCCTCCGTATTGCAGTAGCTCTGTAGTTCAAAAGAATTAAGACATGGTTTTTGCACATCTCTATTGCTTCACTCCTTCGAATGACATACCCAAAGCGCCCATTCTTATGCTCGTTACTTTGCCTTGTGCATCTCGCATAAATGTTGTAGTCGAACCATCGGCACTGGTAAATTGATCTTGTACATTTTTTACCGGTTCTAACTCTCCGCTGTTATTAAACACCACAGCTATCAATTTTCTATTTTCCATTTTTACTTCAATAATTTTCACCATCCCTTCCGCCACTTTGTATTTTCCTACATAATCACTAAAGTTAATGTTTGCATTTGCATCTGCCGGTTTCGAAGCAGAGAAATGGTAAGAACCAGAACCTAACTGCAATACCACATAACCATCCTCGGCGCCTGTCACTTGTATTCCTTTTGAAGAAAGCGCTCCACCACCTTCAGTTACCGCATTTGCGGCACTTGCCGGAACATACACCGTAGCTGTAGTGTTTGAAGGTATCTGAACATCCATAATAATTTTATCATTTTCTACTTTCCATGCGTTACTAAGCTGGCCATAATAAGTTTGCAATGTGGCAGATGCATTGGTAAAGCCGCCGCCAATATGTGGCTTTACTTTGATGTGTTTGTAACCGACTCCATCTTCGTAAGTATCTAAACCTACCATTGTCCGGTACATCCAATCGCCGATAGCGCCATAAGAATAATGATTATAGGAATTCATAGAAGGTGTTTCAAAAGTACTGTCTGGTTTTATACCGTCCCATCTTTCCCATATAGTTGTAGCACCCATCTTTACAGGATAAAGCCATGAAGGATAAGTATCCTGCAGCAGCAATTTATAAGCGACATCATTATAACCAAAGCGTGTTAATACATGACAGAGATAAGGTGTACCAAGAAAGCCCGTTGTTAAATGATTCCCGTAACTTTTTACATTATCAGCCAATCTTTTTGCAGCTTGTTGTCTAAGATTTTCGGGCAACATATCAAAATTTAATGCAAGCACATAAGCTGTTTGTGTACCTGAAACAAGACGGCCATTTGGAGTAAAATATTCTTTTAAATATGCTTCTTTTATTTTCTGAAGTAAATCAGAATAGCTGGTGGCATCTTCTGTTTTTCCAAGTACTTTAGCTGCGTTTATCAACAACTGTGTTGAGTTGGCATAAAAGCATTGCGCAATTAAATATTTATCAGTTACGGCTGCTCTTCCGTCGAGATCATCTTCGGGACGGTAGAATAACCAGTCGCCGAAATGAAAGCCAGTGTTCCACAGATTGTCTTTTGCATTTTTACGGATGCTTTCCACATAAGCCTTCATGCTGCTGTATTGATCCTCAAGTATCTTCTTATCACCATAAGCCAGGTACATATTCCATGGAATAATAGTGGCTGCATCTGCCCAGCCCGCACTGTTAATAGCTGCGCCTAATACATTAGGAATAACAAATGGAACGACACCGTTTTGCTGGTCTGCCGCTACATCTTTCATCCATTTGGAAAAGAAATCGTTCACATTCATGTTAAAAGATGCGGTGCGCGAAAACACCTCCGCATCGCCTGTCCAACCAAGCCTCTCGTCGCGTTGGGGACAATCAGTCGGCACATCAAGAAAGTTTCCTTTTTGCCCCCACTGTATGTTATGCTGCAACTGGTTAATCAAGGCATTTGATGAAGTGAAAGTGCCTGTAGGCTTCATATCCGAATATAAAGTAACGGCAGTAAAGTTTTCAAGTTTCAATTCTCCCGGGTAACCTTCAATTTTTATAAATTGGAATCCATGCCACGTAAAATGAGGCTCAAACGTTTCTTCTGCGCCTCCTTTTAAAGTATAATTATCTTGTGAACGTGCCTGGCGTAAAT
>JBBRJE010000321.1:0-3683 GCA_038219845.1 Bacteroidia bacterium | reverse complement strand
GATGTATTTCAGTTTCAGCAACTGGAAATTAGAACCGCGCGACCGTGCAGATATAGATGGCAATGACCATAGTGCCCCTGTATTGATTTTGAAAGGCAAAGACACGGTTATTGTAACACGCGGCACAGTATACAACGATGCAGGAGCTACGGCTTTTGATAATCTCGATGGAAATATTACGCCGAATATTGTAATCTTAAATTCCGTAAATATTGCCGCTCCTGGCACTTATAATATCACATATAATGTAAAAGATAAAGCTGGAAATATGGCCCCTGAAGTGCGCCGTGTGGTAATCGTGCAGGCTGGTGCAGGCATCAATCCTGCCGCCGCCACAGCTGCTGTTTTATTGTATCCAAACCCGGTGAATAATGTATTGAATATTTCTTTTAATTCAGCCAAAGAAGACCAGGCCATCATCACCATCACGGATATCAACGGGAAAATTGTTAGTGAAGGTCATTATAATGTGAACAAAGGCATGAGCAGAATCAGCTTCAACACTGCGGCATTGTCAAGGGGGATTTACCTGGTGAATATAAAGCTCAGCGATGGAAATATTGCGGAGCGGTTCATGAAGTAAAATGCCACCACCTACTTTAAAGGCCATATCCAAAAAAGATATGGCTTTTTGTTTTTATTATCTTAAAATTGCGTCTTAATTTAAATCATGGAATTATCTAATAATAAATATTGTATTCAGGAATTGCCACTGGAGCAGATGGCAAAAGATTTTGGAAGTCCGTTATATGTGTACGACGGGGAGAAAATTAAAGAGCAATACCATAAGCTTAAAAATGCTTTCAGCGGTGTGGATGTAAAAATAAAATACGCATGTAAAGCATTGTCGAATATCAATATTTTAAAATTATTGCAGAGAGAAGGCTCCGACCTCGATTGTGTGTCGATAGAAGAGGTGCAGCTCGGAATCTATGCCGGTTTCACGCCGGAACAAATATTATTCACACCAAACTGTGTTAGCTTCGATGAAATTAAGCAGGCCGTTGAGCTGGGCGTGAAGATCAATATCGATAATATTTCCATCCTAGAACAGTTTGGTCATGAATATGGAAAATCGGTGCCATGCTGTATCCGTATAAATCCGCATATCATGGCCGGAGGCAATAAAAATATCTCCACAGGCCATATCGATTCCAAATTCGGCATCAGCATCTACCAGCTGCGTCATGTGGTGCGTGTGGTGAATACCAATAATATCCATATCAATGGACTTCATATGCATACCGGCAGCGATATTTATGACGCTGAAGTTTTTTTACAGGGCGCAGAATTATTGTTTGATGCAGCAAAAGATTTTAAGGAACTGGAATTCCTCGATTTCGGATCGGGCTTCAAAGTAGCGTATAAGGAAGATGACAATACCACTGATGTGGAGGACCTGGGCCGTAAAATTTCAAGCCGGTTCAATGAGTTCTGTAAAGAGTATGGCCGCCAGTTGCAATTATGGTTTGAGCCCGGTAAATTCCTTGTGAGCGAAGCCGGCTATTTATTGGTGAGCGCCAATGTGATTAAGCAAACGACAGCCACTGTTTTTGTTGGAGTAAACAGCGGCCAGAACCATTTGATACGTCCGATGTTTTATGATGCCTATCACCAGATCATTAATATTTCAAATCCCACCGGAACCACCCGTGTATATACTGTGGTCGGTTATATTTGTGAAACAGATACCCTCGGCTGGGATCGTAAGCTGAATGAAGTAAGGGAAGGTGATTTGTTGGTGATTAAGAATGCCGGTGCCTATGGCTATAGCATGAGCAGCAATTATAATAGCCGTTTCAGGCCAGCCGAAGTGCTTGTTGAAAATGGCAAAGTAAGCCTGATCAGGAAAAGAGAAACATTTGAGGATATCATACGCAATATGATTTAAAAGAATATCGATGTAAAACCATACAATTTAAAAAATAGAATAATAAACAAAGTTTCCTAAGCCATAGTCGCACTGCAGTACTATAGCACTCCCAGCCACTAACTACTAACCACTAACTTCTAACCACTAACCCATGCTCCTGAATAAAGTAACAAAAAAATTTGATATCAACAAAGTAGATACAAAATATCAAGGCAAAAAGCTCAATAAGCAGAAAGGCAAAGAGCTGCTTGCCTTACGCATTAAAGAGCTGGCTGAGCTACAGAATAAATTTTACGCCGATAGCAGGCGTGGCTTGCTGATCATTATCCAGGCCCTGGATGCCGCCGGCAAGGATTCCACCATACGGCATGTATTCTCAGGGATCAATCCGCAGGGTGTGGATGTGATAAGCTTCAAAGCGCCTACGCATGAAGAGCTTCGCCATGATTATTTATGGCGGTGCATGAAGCAATTGCCGGAGCAGGGGAAATGGATGGTGTTCAACAGGAGCTATTATGAAGAAGTGCTGGCCGTTAAGGTTCATCCTGAATATCTGGCTGCACAAAATTTACCTGAAGAAGATATTAAAGAGAAAATTTGGAAGAACCGTTATGAGGATATCAATAATTTTGAACAATATCTTAGCCGCAATGGGATAATTGTTTTGAAATTTTTCCTTCATGTAAGCGAGAAAGAGCAAGCCAAACGTTTAATTGAAAGGGCTGTTGAAGCCGAAAAAAACTGGAAGGTTGGCATCTATGATTTGAATGAGCGGGCACTGCGACCGAAATATATGGAAGCCATTAACGAGATGGTGCAGCAAACAAATACTGATTATGCACCCTGGAATGTTCTTCCTGCCGATGATAAATGGTATACCCATCTGATCATTGCGGAAGCCATCATCGATGAATTGTCGAAGTATGATATCATATATCCGAAACCGAATGCCGACCAGATGAAAGCGATCAATGAGGTGCAGTTGAAATTGGGCAAAGAAATTAAATAACAGGAGTCCGCTGATTGAGGCGGGAATAAGTTCAGTTCGTGCGGCCGTATTGTATGCATCACCAAATACGAAATACACAATACCTTGAAATTCCTCAACCTGCTTGTTAATACGAATATTTATATTTCGCTTGCAGCGGTTTTTCTTTCCTTGGAAACCCAGGTACAGCTTGGCATGCGGCCTCAACTGCATCCTTACCTTTTCATCATATTTTTCGCTACGATTTTTGAATATAATGTTCACCGGTTAGTCACCATACTCACACATAAGGAAGCCTTGAAAGATGCCAAGCATACCTGGGTGGGAAGAAATCTTATATTTTTCTATTTCCTGGTCGGAGCTTCCATTATCGGATTCCTTATCGCCATCTGTTTCGCGCGCAGGGAAGTTTTGATCTCGTTGGCGCCCATCGCGCTGATCACTATATTTTATTCTTTACCCGTCTTTAAAAAGAATGCCGGTATCTTCCGATTCAGGGAGATCCCTTTTCTGAAGATATTCCTAATTGCCTTTGTATGGTCGGCAGTAACTATATTATTGCCCATCATACAATCGGGCCAAAATTATAATTACCTTCATGTGTTCCTCATGTTTTTCGAACGGTTTATTTTCATATTTGCCATCACGATCCCTTTTGATATCAGGGATATGAAAGCCGATGGCAGTTCTGGTTTGAAAACTATTCCGCTGCTGCTCGGCGCAAAAAAAGCCATCTTCGTATCAAATATCAGTCTTCTGATTTTCTTCGTTCTTTGCCTGCTGCATTATACTGCAATGAATTTATTATTCCTGCTTGCTCCC
>JBBRJE010000320.1:0-3700 GCA_038219845.1 Bacteroidia bacterium | reverse complement strand
CTGTGCTTCCTAAATCACGGTCACGCACATTGAATAATACGGTACCGCGCAACATTGCATTTTCAGAATTAATCATAGGTGGCCCTTCGCTTATCGTTACTTCAGCAACTGCAGAAAGCGGAATGGTTCCATAGTTCATCGTCTTCACTGGAACCTGGTTAATCGCTTCCAAACTATTCCTATAATCTTGTGCAAACCGCGCATTCACCGTGAAGCGCTCTCTACCTTCAATCGTTGTGGTGATGTTCATTCCTCCTAAAGCAGTTTCAACGTACATGTTTACATCATCTACACTTAATCCATATTTTCCAATTTCGTCTTTCTTCACCGTGATGTCAACATACCGCCCACCTGTTATTGGTTCTACATATAAATCTTTGATTCCATTGATTCCTTCCAATTCATCTTTCATTCGAGTAGCGAGTGCGAAGATGGAATCCAGATTTTGTCCATAAATCTTCAATCCTACATCTGTCCGGATGCCGGTGGATAGCATATTGATCCGGTTGATGATAGGTTGTGTGAAACCATTAACCACACCTGGTATTTGCAGCTTTGCGTTGAGCTCATTGATGATATCGTCCTTGTTAATCCCAGTTCTCCAGCTTGATTTTGGCTTAAGCAAAATTATTGTTTCAATCATGCTGATAGGCGAATTGTCCGTTGCGGTATTTGCTCTTCCGGCTTTGCCGAGTACATTCTGCACCTCCGGAACCGACCTGATAAGTTTATCCTGCACCTGTAATATGCGTTTCACCTCGGCATTGGAAACATCGGGAAGCGTAACCGGCATAAATAAAATGGATCCTTCATCCAGCGGCGGCATAAATTCTGAGCCCATGCGAAACATCATGAGTATGCCAATTACCAGCGCTGCCAGGTTTATTGCAAGAACCGTTTTACGCCAATGCAGGCACCAGGAAATTATGGGGGTATAAATTTTTTCTAAAGTGCGGGTTACCGGGTTAGCGTTTTCCGGTTTCAGTTTTCCTTTCAAAAAAAATGAAATTAAAACAGGTGCTAAGGTGATGGCCAAAAAAGCATCTATAATAAGAATAAAAGTTTTGGTCCATGCCAACGGATGGAATAGTTTTCCTTCAATTCCTGTGAGCAGAAACACAGGAAGGAAAGAAGTAATGACCACGATGGTGGAATAAAACACACCCGGCCCTACCTGCTTCGATGACTTCTCAATAATTTCCAGGCGCTGCTTTTTATCCATTATGATCTATTGAATTAATAATTGCAGAGTCAGTATATTTCATTTGTTTAGTAGTTCAAAAACTAATACGTTATTGTAAATCCTCCTCCCCATCCCATATCACTATCGTAATGCGTCGACAAGGAAATATATTTTGTAGCTATATATCTGAACCCGGCCATATATTCCTTATCCGTGTTAGCCATGATACTAAAGCGTAAACGTTTTGTTATTGATATATCTTCTCTGCTTAATTGAAAGCGAAATTTACCATCGCCATCTACCCTGGCATCAGCAATAAATAGCAGAGGTAAGGTATAGGCAATACCTGCTACTACAGTTTTTCTATTGTTTTTATTACTTGTCTGGCCGAACCAATTGTATTTTTCTGATCCAAAAATATTTTCCGGTCCTCCTTGTTTTTTATAATGATAATCGAATCCCGCATAAGCATAGCACCATTGCATCCGGCCCAGGTAACGGCCCAGCATCGTTTCGCTTTCATAACCATGGGTGTCATGATACCCCAAATGCCATAGTGTTCCGAGTTTCCAACGTGTCTGCGAAAGCATGAATTCCCCGTCGGTACCGTTACTTTCAAAGCCAATTCTCCCCATTGGATGCAATTTCCTATCGTCAGAATATAATCCGCGCCGGGCTAATTTGGTATTGATAATATCCGTTTTATCCACCAGGGAATCCTGATAGCTAAAAATCCTGCCCATACCGCTCATCATATGGTATAAGATATGGCAATGGAAGAACCAATCGCCTCCCTGTTCGTTGGCAGCAAATTCTATCGTATCCCGTTCCATGGGCATGATATCAATTATGTTTTTCATAGGGGCATATTCTCCTTGCCCGTTTAGTACCCTGAAGTCGTGCCCGTGAAGATGCATGGGATGCCTCATCATGCTGTTATTGAAAATAATGATCCGGAGATTTTCACCTTTTTTTATGAATATTTTATCAGTCTCGGATACCGTCTTATTATTTAAGGTCCATACATACCTGTTCATATTGCCGGTGAGATCAAATTTTAATTCTCTCCAGGGCCCCGGGGCTAAGGTTGTCTTTTTATCGGAACGAAGCATGCTGTAGTTTAATGTTACAATATCAGCATCGCTCATCTCCATTCCTTCCATCGCATGGCCATGATCCATTTGCATCTTGCCGGATTTGACTGTATCAGCAGGGTTTTCAGGGCCTGTCACCTCCGGATACATCACTGTATTCATATCCATTTCCTGGTTTTGCATTTGCATCCCTTTCATCATTTTCATATTGCCTTTCATATCCATCATCTCATTCATCATCTTCATACCCGCAAAATATTTTAATTTAGGCAATGGAAGTGCAGGCACTTTCTCACCGCTTCCCAGCCAAAGGGAGGCAGATTTTGTGCGGTCTTCCGGGGTTACTAAAAACTCATAGCTCTTGTTTTCAGGAATAGTTACCACTATATCATAAGTCTCCGAAACAGCAATAATTAAGCGATCTGCCTCAACGGGTACAATATCGTTGCCATCGGAGGCTACAACAGTAATCTTTCCGCCTGAATAGCTGAGCCAGAAATAATCGGACGCACCGCCATTTGCGATTCTTAATCGTACTTTATCGCCTGCCTTAAATTGAGGCTGTAGATTTTGATTTTTACCATTGATTAAAAATTTGTCATAATATACATCACTAACATCCATGGCATTCATCCGTTTCCATTCGTTGGTGAGCTTGGTTTTTAGCTGCCCTTTCTTTATTGCTTCCGCATAGCTTTGGGTAGCCCCTTTCTTAATGGCAAACCAGTCGGTAGCGCTTCTCAGGCTGCGGTGCACTTCTTTAGGTTTCATATTTACCCATTCACTCAATACCACCGGGATCGTAGGTATATCCCATTCTTTTCTTTTATTCATGATGAATGCACCATACATTCCTATTTGCTCCTGCAGCTTGCTATGACTATGATACCAATGTGTGCCATGCTGTACAATAGGGAATTTGTACAAATAGGTGGAATGCGCCTTAATAGGCATTTGTGTAAGAAAGGGTACCCCATCCATCCTGTTCGGTAGAAATAAGCCATGCCAATGCAAGGAAGTTTCTTCATTTAAGTTATTATGGACATATATTTCAGCAGTATCTCCTTCGGTAAAAGTAAGCGTGGGCATCGGTATCTGTCCATTCACCGCGATGGCATGTTTTAATTTCCCTGCAAAATTCACCATCGTGTCGGCGATGTAGAGATCATACCGAACAGTGCGCGGAGGCGTATTGTTTACTTTAGTTTTGATGTGCTCCGGTTTTACCTCAGGCATATTCTCCACTTTTTTCTCCTCCATTTTCATGCCCTTGCCTTTTGAGCTGTCCATAGGCATTTGTTTTTCTTCCTTTTTATCCGGAACATGTTTTGGGTTATCTTTTGGTTTTTCTACGATTAGCTTCATCCCGCATTTGGGACAATTGCCGGGATGGTTGGCATGAATTTCAGGATGCATCACACAG
>JBBRJE010000319.1:0-3757 GCA_038219845.1 Bacteroidia bacterium | reverse complement strand
AGTAATTATGAGATCCTTTACGAGCTATTTTATTGCTTCTATCAAAAATATCTTCATTCTCTCCATGAAAAGTAAAAAGTATATGCCTCATTAATTGAACGCAACTATAGTAAGAACAATGAATACTTGCTGAGTAATAACTTTCATTTTGTAGTATTTGAGCAGCCTCTAAATTTTCTTTTGATTTTTCAAGTAAGATTTCCATTAAAGATCTTAGTGATAATTTTTATTATCCTGTTAAATTACAAACGCGAAATTACAAACAATTATTGTGAATAAAGCGGTTACCCAGATAAATTGTATGCAAAAATGTGAAAAAATGATTCATATTGACTTAAAACTGTTAATAAACTTTGTCTTTTCGTGTGTTAGTTCTGCCTTGTTAATCTAAGCATTGCTTGACTTTCCTAAGTCTTTCAATCAGTTTTGCTTTCTCGCAGGAGTAACTACTAGGGTTTGGTGAATCTTCATAAAGTTATAATATCTGGCTATAACGGATTTGTATGCGGAGGCGATGCTAAAGATTTGCCAAGGCCCCCACCTCATACCTGGTCCTGCGATAAATGCTACGACACCCATCATATATTAATAATAAAAATCCATTCTCAGGGCCAGGCCAACTTTGAAGAAGTAGGAAACGAATTCGATAAAGAATGATTGGGTTGAGGCATTTGATTGGATCATCATCCAAACAAATTGCAATACTTGCCATGAATTTAATGAAGCATGGATTTCATATGAAACCATGTGATTCATCTTTTTATTTAATGGAGGTAAAAACGGTGGTTTTGTTCCTGAAGTAAATCATCTTAAGGAGGAATCAGTTAGATGGAAATCAGGTATAAACCGTGTAAACCACCGAAATCCCCACAATAAATTTAACCCTTTTCATACTCCCAAAAAACTTTACTTTTGCAGTTATGGGTGAACCTTGGTACAAACGACTTACTGAAAATATACGAACTTCCACAAAGGAGAAAAAGCAGACTCCTGATGGCTTATGGTATAAATGCATTCGATGTAAGAAAGTGACCTTACAAACCGACCTGGAGCAAAATCTATTCGTTTGCCCGCAATGCGAATACCATACCCGCATTGGCAGTGAAGAATATTTCGAGATCCTTTTCGACGGCGGTGAATTCACGGAATTATTTGAGAACCTCATCAGCGGCGATCCCTTGAATTTTGTAGACAGCAAACCCTATACCGACCGCATAGAAGAAACCATCATTAAAACCGGCCTGAAAGATGCCGCACGCAGCGCTATTGGTAAAATTGAGAGCCATGATTTTATGGTGACCTGTATGGATTTTGGCTTTATTGGAGGAAGCATGGGCAGCGTGGTAGGAGAGAAGATTGCCCGTAGCATCGATTATTGCCGCGAACATAAAATCCCTTTTTTAATGATCTCAAAATCGGGCGGGGCCCGGATGATGGAAGCCGCCTTTTCACTGATGCAGATGGCCAAAACCAGCGCCAAGCTTGCCTTGCTGGCACAGGATAAAATACCTTATATTTCTTTATTGACAGATCCTACAACGGGTGGAGTCACCGCCTCTTTTGCCATGCTGGGCGATTTCAATATCGCGGAACCCGAAGCATTGATAGGCTTTGCCGGTCCCCGTGTGATTCGCGAGACCATAGGCAAAGACCTGCCCAAAGGTTTTCAGAGCAGCGAGTTTCTAGTTGAACATGGCTTCCTTGATTTTATCGTGCATCGTAAAAACCTGAAGAAACAACTGGGAATGTTGGCCGATTTATGGAAAGACAATAAGATACAAAGGCAGGAAGGGAACCTGATTGACGCTTAACTAAAGTTAAGCTGCATAACTGAAGTTATACTGCATAATTAAAATTATGTCGCCTAACTAATGTTATACTGTAGCGTTAAAATTATACTGGATAGCTAAGCTGCATAATAAACTTGTACTATATAACTGAAAATTTACTGCGTAATTAAGAACGCTTCTTTTAAAATTGATATTTTTTGTTTCAGGCTAAATCCCTGAAGCACGATTCTACCCGGATTAAAATAAAAATTTATACCTCAAAATGGCAAAACAACAAACCGTTTTCTTTTGTAATAATTGTGGCTATTCATCACCGAAGTGGATGGGTAAATGCAATTCCTGCGGGCAATGGAATACTTTCGTGGAAGAGCTGGTGGTGAAAGAGAAACACGAGCGCACCAATTGGAAAGAGCATACCACAGGAAAAAAATCATCCCCGAAAGTAATCTTACTAAACGAGGTGGAAGGCGGACAGGAGCAACGGATTGTGACGGATGATGCGGAATTGAACCGCGTTCTTGGCGGCGGCATTGTGGCAGGAAGCCTGGTGCTTATTGGCGGGGAGCCCGGAATCGGTAAATCCACCCTGCTTCTCCAGGTAGCCTTATCACTTAAAAAGCAAACGGTGCTTTATGTAAGCGGTGAAGAGAGTGAAGCCCAGATAAAAATGCGGGCCGACCGGATTGGAAAAATACCCGAGAATTGTTATATCCTCACCGAAACGAGCACTAAAATAATTGCACAGCAGCTTAAGCAATTACAGCCCGATATGGTGATCGTGGATTCGATACAAACCCTGTTCAGCGAAAATATCGATAGCACCGCAGGCAGCATCACGCAAATACGCGAATGTGCCGGTGAATTGCTCCGCTATGCAAAGGAGAGTAATACCCCCGTTTTTTTAATCGGGCATATCACCAAGGATGGGAGTATCGCAGGCCCAAAGCTATTGGAACATATGGTGGATACGGTGCTGCAATTTGAAGGCGACAGGCATTATAGCTATCGTATCCTTCGTACAATAAAAAACCGGTTTGGCTCTACGGCGGAATTGGGAATTTATGAGATGCAAGGCAGCGGCTTGCGGCAGGTGAGCAATCCTTCTGAAATATTAATATCACAACGCGATGAGCCCGTTACCGGCGTTGCCATAAGCGCCGCCCTGGAAGGCTTGCGCCCCATGCTGATTGAGATACAGGCCCTCGTAAGTGTTACCGCCTATGGCATGCCCCAGCGCACGGCTACCGGCTTCGATCTGCGCCGTATGAGCATGCTGCTGGCCGTGCTGGAAAAAAAATGTGGCTTCCGCTTTGGAACGATGGATGTGTTTTTAAATATTGCCGGCGGCCTTCGTATCGAAGACCCGGCGGTAGATCTGAGCGTCGTGGCTTCCCTGGTTTCTTCAAGCCAGGAGCTAGTGATTGACAGCAAAATATGTTTCGCCGGGGAGGTAGGACTAAGTGGAGAGATCCGTAGCGTGAACCGTATCGACCAGCGAATTGCGGAGGCCGAAAAGCTCGGATTTGAACAGATCTTCATCTCCCGATATAATACGAAAGGATTGAGCCTGAATAAGTATAAGATCGAAATAAATACGGTGAGTAAGCTGGAAGGATTATTCTCCCAGCTCTTTGGATAATTCATGAAAAAGATTAAGTTTGTATCAAACGAAATTAAATTCATGCGAAAAATTTTCTTGTTTTGTTTTGCACTTGCCATCACCTTTTCCATCTCCTGCCGTAAGAAAAAAGGATGCACAGACCAATGCGCTAAAAATTATTCCAACGCCAAAACCGATGATGGCTCCTGTGAATATGTGAAGCCTGTGATAGATTATATTCACCATTACGCTGTGACCTGCAAGCCTCCCTACGGTGTATATTTTTATACCTGGGTAAGCAATGTATCGTGTAACATAAAGTACGAATGGAACTTTGGCGACGGGAGCACCTCCACAGAAAAAACAC
>JBBRJE010000318.1:0-3776 GCA_038219845.1 Bacteroidia bacterium | reverse complement strand
GATGGACCTCTGCAAAGGATGTAATCTTAAAGGTGGCCGGAGTACTTACCGTAAAAGGGGGTACCGGTTGTATCCTTGAATATTTTGGTGATGGAGCTGAATCTTTGAGTTGCACAGGCAAAGGCACCATCTGCAATATGGGGGCTGAAATCGGAGCAACCACTTCGATCTTCGGCTATGACGACAGTATGCGTCGTTACCTGAATATCACCGGTAGAATTGATGTGGTTCATGAGGCAGATAAGGTAGCCGAACATCTTTCTGCCGATAGGGAAGTTTATGAAAATCCTGAAAAATATTTCGACCAGGTAATTGAAATAAATTTATCGAAATTGGAACCTCATATTAATGGTCCTTTCACGCCCGACCTGGCCTGGCCCATTAGTAAATTTGCCAAAGCTGTAAAAGAAAATGGCTGGCCTGAAAAACTTGATGTAGGACTCATCGGCTCATGCACCAATTCCAGCTATGAAGATATCTCAAGGGCTTCTTCCATCGCTCAACAGGCCATAGATAAAAATCTTACTACAAAAAGCGAATACACCATTACACCCGGCAGTGAACAGGTGCGTTTCACGGTAGAACGCGACGGATACCTCGACACTTTCGTTAAAATCGGTGGGGTCGTTTTAGCCAATGCCTGCGGCCCCTGTATCGGGCAATGGAGCAGGCATCATACCGATAAAGGAGAAAAAAATTCAATCATCACTTCCTTCAACAGGAATTTTGCCAAGCGCAACGATGGGAATCCTAATACCCATGCCTTTGTGGCCTCCCCTGAAATAGTGACTGCCCTGGCGATTGCCGGGACATTAATGTTTAACCCGCTCACCGATTCTCTGACCAATAACCACGGCGAACAGGTTAAATTTGAAGAGCCTTCAGGAATTGAATTGCCTCCCAAAGGCTTTGATGTAAAAGACGCCGGTTTCCAGGCCCCGGCAGAAGACGGAAGTAATGTAACCATCGATGTTAGTGAAAAAAGCGACAGGCTGCAACTGCTGGCGCCCTTTTCAAAATGGGATGGAAAAGATTTGAAGGGATTGAAACTATTAATTAAAGCCAAAGGGAAATGTACCACCGATCATATTTCTATGGCCGGGAAATGGCTGAGATACCGGGGACACCTAGATAATATCAGCAACAATATGCTCATCGGCGCCATCAATTATTTTACCGGCGAATCTGATTCAGTAAAAAACCAGTTTACCGGTAAATATGAAAGTGTACCCTTAGTTGCCCGTCAATACAAGGCTGCCGGGTATTACAGCATCGTGGTAGGAGATGAAAATTACGGGGAAGGATCCTCGCGGGAACATGCTGCCATGGAACCCCGTTACCTGGGAGTACGTGTAGTTTTAGTACGCAGCTTTGCCCGTATTCACGAAACCAATTTAAAGAAACAGGGAATGCTCGCCGTGACTTTTGCCCATAAGGAAGATTATGATAAAATTCTCGAAGACGATATTATTGACATCCTGGATCTGGAAAATTTCAGTCCTTCAAAACCGTTGAGAGCTGCCTTGCGCCATGCCGGGGGAATATCTGAAGTTATAGAACTGAACCATACTTATAATGCCAACCAGTTCGAATGGTTCAAAGCCGGAAGCGCGTTGAATTTGATTAAAGAGAAGAATGCTGAAGTGGTTCATTCAGGAATATTGCAATAGGTGGGAATTCTATCAATTTTAAAACGGATATATTAGGTACATATAAAGAAACTCTAATGCTGTAAAAATGCTTATTCAAAAAATTACTTGTTCTTTTTTAGTTTTTGTTTCACTGATTTCAAGTGCGCAGAATAAAAAAGCTATGGGCCATTTATCAAGTGCTCCCTTGTCAAGTAGTTGCATTGTTACCAATTTACCATTAGACAAACCAGATACAGTTTTTCATCAACATAAAGAACCTAATGAGCCAAATGAAAAAGATACAACCTTTTTTAAACACAAGAAATATTTACCTAATAATTCATGGAATAATTATTACGAAAACAGGAATACCTCGAAATTAAATAAGACTAACAGCGATGATTTTCAGATAGGAGCTCAGAAAAAATATAGTATTTATTATCAAGGTACCCCTCCGGACAATACAATAGCCATTTCCAATGATGGAAAGATTATAGCATCAATAAATGTTAAAATAGGATTTTATGATAGTACTGCGACACGCTTAATACCAAATGATAGAAATATCGCAGCTTTTATTAACGATTCTACTTTAAACCAAGCATATATTTATGATCCGAGAGTGATTTATGACCAAAAGGCTGATCGATTTATTTATGTGGTTTTAAGTATTGATCCTGCAAATACTTCAAAAGTAATAATAGGGTTTTCACAAACCAACGATCCATTAGGGTCATGGAAATTTTATACTCTCGCAGGCAATATTGATGGTTCGAAATCATGGTTTGATTATCCAAATATTGCTCTTACAGACAATGAATTGATACTCACTGGAAATTTATATTATTCTCAAAATAATGACTTTAACCAGGCGGTAATAATTCAGATGAACAAAATCAATGGATATAGCGGAGCATCATCACTTAAATATAAATTCTGGAATAATATTTATGATGCTATTGGTGATAAAGCATTTTCTATCGTGCCTGCTGATAATGGAATTAAACAAAGTTACGGTCCCAATTTTTACCTCGTAAGTTTATCCTTACCCAGTTCAAATGTAGTAAGTGTTTATGAAATTTCTAATCTATGGAACATTTCCTCATCTCAACTAAAAGTAAAATCAATTAACGTAGATATGTATAGTGTCCCGAATAATGATGCTTCACAAAAAGGTACTACAAAACTTCTCGACATTAAAAGGAATAGAATACGTAGTGCTTATTATGCCAATGGTTTTTTGCATTATACTTATATAACCCCTACAAATACCATTGGAGAAGAGACAGTTATTGCTTACGGAAGATATGATATTGCAACATCTTCTGTCAAGCAACTTTATATTGGGGAAACGGGAATTAATTTTGCATTCCCCGCTATAATGCATTTTAGTAATCTCGATTCTAAAAATACAACTTTACTCACGTACCTTGCCTCAGGTAGAACTATTTATCCTGAGATCAGGTGCCTTTCAATAAATGAAAATATGCAAACTTCCTCTTCGATTCAGATTAAAGGTGGCGAAAATTATGTGAATTATAATTTTGGTGGAAGCAATAATGAGCGTTGGGGAGATTATACAGGAATTACTCGTAAATATAACAGCAACTTTCCGGAGATATGGGTTTTTGGTTGCTATGGTGAAACAAATAACAAATGGGGTAACTATTTAGCTCAGATTTTGGCAATAAAAGATAGTCTTCCCCAACCACAAGATGAAGATCGATTTTATTTCTCACCTAATCCTACAATGCGCTATCTTGATTTTAATGTATATACTTCGGATACTTCAATATTTGAAATTAAAATTTATAACAGCAAAGGACAGTTAGTGTTTAAGGAGAAAACCCTAATTCCGGCAGGAAACCATTTTAAAACGTATGATTTAATTGGACTATCTCCTGGAGAGTATATTATAAAAGCGATTAAGGATGAAAAGGTAGTATATAGTAGATTGTGTAAACAGGATTTAGAACACCCTTATCCGTCCAGTGTGTAGTGTAGCGTAGCGGAACGGAACACTGGACGGATAAGGGTAAATGTTTTAATTACCTTTAACACCTAATTATATGCAACAAAAAAACGACCCCGGAGAGCTATTCCCCAAAGGCTTTTTCAAACAATTTAAAAGCAAAGAAAAATTTC
>JBBRJE010000317.1:0-3807 GCA_038219845.1 Bacteroidia bacterium | reverse complement strand
TTTAACGAAAACATATACCTTGAAGCTGCCTTTGGAGGTCACTAAAGTGCCTACCATGTATTTGCCATTGTTGGAAGCGCCCTGGTGTTCCAGTGTAAAGCCGGAAGGCGCATGACCTTCAAAGAAATTCTTTAATACGATCTCCGCTTGCGCCCTGCTGTACTGGTCTTCACTGTTAGGCAAAGTGATGTCGACGGTATTGGCGAAATATTTCGCGATTTCCTTCACATTGCCCGATTTGAAATTACTGCTAAGCTCGGTGAAGAGCTCCTGATTGGTTCCCGTGATGCTTTTACTAAAAGTAGAATTGATAATAAGTAAACTCGTTATTACAAATAGTTGAAACTTTTTCATATGGCGAAAGTATACCATTTCCATGCCAAATAATATTTTAAATTGTTTTTTACTAATTAGGATCAAATATAATAAAATCTATCTTAATTTGAAGCATGAATAAGAAGGTAATACTGGTGATACTTGACGGATGGGGCATTGGCGACAAATCGGTGAGCGATGCGATTTACCATAGTAAAATTCCATTTATAAAAAACCTTTATGTAACGCGGCCCTATAGCACGCTCACCACTTTCGGAGAAGCCGTGGGGCTGCCTGAAGGACAGATGGGGAATAGTGAAGTAGGCCATATGAATATCGGCGCCGGCAGGGTTGTGTACCAGATGCTGGTTAAAATTAATAAGGCTTTCCGCGAGAAGCAGCTGGATAACAATGCCGTTATGCAGGAGGCGATTGCTTATGCTGTTAAAAATAGTAAAAAGGTTCATTTGATTGGTCTTCTGTCGGATGGTGGGGTGCATAGCAGCATTGAGCATACGCGTGGTCTGATTGATTTTTTTGCCGCGCATAATTATCCAAATATCTTTTTACATTCTTTTCTCGATGGCAGGGATACCGATCCCCGCAGTGGTGCCGGATTCATAAAACAGATCGAAGAATATATGAATGCGCATGGTGGTAAATTAGCCTCGGTGGTGGGTCGTTATTATGCGATGGATCGTGACAAGCGGTGGGAGCGGATAAAAATAGCATATGATCTGCTAGTGCATGCTGAGGGAGAAAAAACCACCGATATCCTTTCTTCAGTGAAAAAATATTATGCTGAGAATATCACCGATGAATTCATGAAGCCCATTATTAGGGTTGATGCCCAAGAGGAACCCCTCGCCAAAATTGAAGATGGAGACCTGGTGATCAATTTCAATTTCCGCACCGACCGTGGCCGGGAAATCACCATGGCATTGACACAGCAATCCTTTCATGAATTTAATATGCATCCGCTGGATTTGCATTATTGCACCCTCACACGATATGATGACACCTATAAAAATATAGCTGTGGTTTTCGATAACGAAGATCTGAAGGATACGCTGGGAGAAGTGCTGTCGAAGGAGAGCAAGACACAGCTTCGCATGGCGGAGACAGAAAAGTACCCCCATGTAACATTCTTTTTCAGCGGTGGCCGCGAAGCGCCATTCGAAGGCGAGGAGCGCATCATGTGCGCCTCACCTAAGGTAGCAACGTATGATCTGCAGCCGGAGATGAGTGCAGATTGTTTACGTGAAAATTTATTGAAAGCCATACCTGAAAAACGTTTTGATTTTATCCTGGTTAATTTCGCGACCCCGGATATGGTGGGGCATACCGGCGTGTATGAAGCTGTTCAGAAGGCGGTTGAGAAAGTGGATGCCTGCGTAAAAGATATAGTGGAATCGGGTCTCCAAAGCGGCTATGAATTCATCATCATTGCCGATCATGGCAATGCAGATTATATGATAAATCCCGATGGATCGCCCAATACGGCGCATAGCATGAACCCTGTACCTTGCTTTTATATCGGAACAGAAACAATAACGCTTCATAACGGTAAGCTGGCAGATGTGGCGCCCACTGTTTTGCAGCTGATGGGAATTGCACAGCCGCAAATCATGAATGGCGTGAGCCTAATAAATTAAATTGTTTAGATGAGTATAATATTCAAAAAAGTATTGGTGGCCAATCGCGGCGAGATTGCTTTGCGGGTGATGCGGGCCTGCAAGGAGATGGGTATTGCCACGGTAGCAGTATACAGCGATGCCGACCGCAATGCGCTTCATGTGAAGTATGCCGATGAAGCAGTTAGATTAGGTCCGCCGCCAAGCAAGGAGTCCTATCTTATGGGTGATAAGATTATTGCTGAAGCCAGGAGATTGCATGTTGATGCGATCCATCCCGGCTATGGATTTTTAAGCGAGAACGCGGATTTCGCCGATGCAGTAAAAAAGGCCGGTCTGATATTGATAGGGCCAAGCCCGGAAGCCATGAGAATCATGGGATCCAAGCTGGGAGCAAAGGAGGCCGTTAAGAAATTTAATATCCCGATGGTACCTGGCATTAATGAAGCGATAACGGATATACAAGCCGCCAAAAAGGTAGCCGCCGAAGTGGGTTTCCCGATACTTATCAAGGCCAGTGCCGGTGGTGGCGGAAAAGGGATGCGTGTGGTAAATAATGAAGAAGAATTTGAGAGCCAGATGCAGATGGCTGTGAGTGAAGCGATCACTGCTTTTGGAGACGGGGCTGTATTTATTGAGAAGTATGTGAGCAAGCCCAGGCATATTGAATTCCAGGTTTTGGGAGATAATTTTGGAAATATTGTTCATCTTTTTGAAAGAGAGTGCAGCATTCAAAGGAGGCATCAGAAATTAGTGGAAGAAGCGCCCTCCTCGGTGTTAACACTTGAACTACGCGCACGCATGGGTAAGGCGGCAGTAGATGTAGCGAAAGCTTGTAATTATATAGGAGCAGGTACTGTAGAATTCTTAATGGATGAAAAATTAAATTTCTATTTTTTGGAGATGAATACCAGGCTACAGGTAGAGCATCCTGTAACCGAACAAATCACCGGTATTGATTTGGTAAAAGCTCAGATTCGTGTGGCGCAGGGCGAGGCGTTGGGGTTTACGCAGGAAGATCTGAAGATCAACGGGCATAGCATTGAATTGCGCGTATGTGCAGAAGATCCTTCTAATAATTTTTTACCGGATATAGGAACATTGGAAGAATATAAAACACCGCAGGGCTTTGGCGTGCGTGTGGATGACGGGTTTGAGCAGGGGATGGAGATCCCGATCTATTATGATCCATTGATCGCTAAATTGATTGTTCATGCCAATACCAGGGAAGATGCTATTGATCGCATGTTACGTGCTATTGCAGATTATAAGATTATCGGGATAGAAACTACGCTGTCCTTTGGAACTTTTGTGATGCATCATCCCAATTTTATTTCAGGGAATTTTGATACTAAATTTATTGAGAATTATTTCACGGCTGAGAGCTTAATGAAAGTTGTTGATGAAGATGAATCAATTGTTAGCGCTTTAATTGCAGCGCAGTTATTTGCCCGCAAGCCCGCTAGTCAGCAGGAAAGCGAGACTACTGCTGAAAATTTATGGCAGAAGAACAGGCGTACGATGAGATAGACCAAAACCAGGTGAAACGATTTCCATTTAAATTTAATAAACCAGCATTTACATTGGACCACTTCGGGTCGGCAATTATTATTAAAATTTCTATAAACATTCGACCACTTCGGGTCGGCAATAATTATCACAATTTTTCTATAAACATCTTATCCCTTCGGGATAATGGGAAATGATGCAAGAGAAATTATTGATGAAAATAAATGATATCCGTTTTGGGTCGCATTCCCTATTATCAATGTGTTCGGGCAGATACAACGACACTTAATTGACTCTTTAGGGTTGTATCTTTATATCCAAAAATCAGAATGATTGTTGGCTGAAACTG
>JBBRJE010000316.1:0-3809 GCA_038219845.1 Bacteroidia bacterium | reverse complement strand
TTTTAAAATGCAAAGCGCTAATGTAACTTTTGATGATATTGCCAGTGCAGTGTCCAGGGAAAATGCTGATATATCGGGGGGATTGCTGGACGTTGGAAATATGAAAAGAACCCTGCAGGTAAAAGGCCAGTTCAAAAATGTTTTTGATATTGAGAAAATAATTGTTCGCAATACTGGCGGCGCTCCTATTTATTTAAAGGATATCGCCAACATAAAAGATACCGTGAAGAATAGTGAGAGCTACGCACGCCTGAATGGTAAAAATGTGGTTACCCTTAATGTTATTAAACGTGCCGGCGAAAATTTAATTCAGACATCAGATGATGTAAAAAAAGCTGTGGATGAAATGAAAGGCACAATATTGCCTTCAAACCTTAATGTGGTGATAACGGGCGATCTGAGCCGTGCTACCCGTACTTCATTTAATGATCTTGTAAATTCTATTGTCATTGGATTTTTTCTCGTTCTGCTCATACTTATGTTTTTTATGGGCATTACCAATGCATTCTTTGTAGCCCTCTCTGTACCTCTAAGTATGTTTGTAGCGTTTTTGTTTTTGCCTGCGGCTGCCTTAATTACAGGCTCTGATGTTACTTTAAATTTCATGGTGCTCTTTGCATTGCTTTTCGGGCTGGGAATAATTGTGGATGATGCGATTGTAGTTATTGAAAATACGCACCGGATCTTTGTAGAGAACAAAGGAAAATTGTCCAGCGCCGAATCTGCAAAAATGGCTGCAGGAGAGGTTTTTATCCCGGTCCTTTCAGGAACGCTTACAACATTGGCACCTTTTTTCCCTCTGCTTTTCTGGCCTGGAATTATTGGCAAATTTATGATCTACTTGCCTACGATGCTGATATTCACATTAACGGCTTCGTTGATTGTTGCATTCATTATGAATCCTGTATTTGCAGTTGACTTTATGAATCATCCAGATGAAGAAGGCTTAAAGAAAAAATCGGGTATATTTAAGCGCCCTGCTTTTTGGGTACCCCTTGCAGCAGGAATTCTATTCGACCTTGCGCACGTTACTTTTTTAGGGAATCTGCTCATATTCTTTTCATTTCTTGTTGTATTGAACAGGTATGTATTTACTGGGCTTATTCATAAATTTCAAAATAAATTTTTACCTTCTTTGATGCGCCGGTACGAAACCCTGTTAAAATGGGCGCTTGCGGGATGGAAACCGGTTTGGCTTCTTTTAGGAACATTTGGCTTACTTATATTTTCTCTTTTGTTTTTTGTAGTGAGGAAAGTCCCTGTAGTTTTTTTCCCGAAAGGTGATCCTAATTTTATTTATGTCTATTTGAAAATGCCCGTAGGTACGAGCGTTGACTATACTGATTCACTGACAAAAAATTTAGAAACAAGGGTAACTAAAGTGGTTGCAGGGCCGGGAGGGAAGCCCAATCCGATTGTAGAAAGTATTATTTCTAATGTCGCTATTGGTGCATCAGACCCCAGCAGTGGCGACCGTAGTACCCAGCCAAACCTGGGACGGGTGCAGGTTTCATTTGTTGAGTATGAAAAGCGACATGGCAAGTCCACTGAACCCTATCTTGATTCTATAAGAAACGCTGTGAAAGGAATACCCGGAGCGCAGATTTCAGTGGCACAGGAAAATAGCGGGCCTCCTACAGAATCGCAGATTAATATTGAAGTGGCGAGTGAAGATTTTGAAAACCTGACTTCAACAGCCAAGTCACTAAAATACTATCTTGATAGCCTTCAGATACCAGGTGTAGAAGAGTTGAAGCTGGATGTGGATCTCACCAATCCGGAAATTACACTTACTGTTAACCGTGAGCGTGCATTAATAGAAGGCGTTTCTACTTCACAGATCGGTATGCAATTGCGTACAGCATTATTTGGAAGAGAAGTTTCTAAAATAAAAGATGGTGAGGACGAATATAAAATTCAGTTACGTAATCTCGAGGTTCAACGCCAAAGCCTTTCAGAATTGTTGAATATGAAGGTAGTGTTTCGTGACCAGGCAGCTGGCGGTGCTGTAAAACAAATTCCTATCAGTAGTTTGGTAGATGTAGATTATACCAGTACTTATGGAAGCATAAAGAGAAAGGATGTAAAACGTGTGATCACTTTGTTCTCGAATGTACTTACTGGTTATACGCCAACTGATGTAAACGAAAAAATTGCTACTGCAATAAATGAGTTTCATAAAAAAGCGGAAGGAGTTACAATTAGTCAAACGGGAGAAGGAAAACAACAGGCCGAGACCGGTGCATTTTTAGGTAAAGCTTTGCTGATAGCGCTTATGCTAATACTTTTAATATTAGTATTGCAATTCAATTCTGTAAGTAAGTCAGTAATTATCTTAACTGAAATTATATTTAGTATCATAGGTGTAATACTTGGGTTTTCAATTACAGGCATGGAAATTTCAGTAGTTATGACAGGTATAGGCATAGTAGGCCTTGCAGGAATAGTAGTGAAGAATGGCATTCTCGTAATAGAATTTGCTGATGAATTGCGAAGCCGTGGTATGAAGACAAGAGAAGCAGTGATTAAGGCGGGTAAAACCAGGATCATCCCTGTAATGCTTACAGCGCTTGCGGCAATACTTGCATTAATACCACTTGCAATTGGTTTCAATATCAATTTCGTTACAATGTTTGCAGACCTTAACCCGCACATATTTTTTGGAGGTGATAGCGCCCGTTTCTGGAAACCGCTTTCATGGACAATTATATTCGGCCTTGCATTCGCATTTTTTATGACTCTCATAATGGTACCGAGTATGTACCTGATTGCTGAAAGATTAAGACGGCCCATGCGCAGGCAATTTGGCGGCACCTGGATTTCGATGTTGGGAATTCCGCCCCTTACCTTTTTGTTTATGCCATTGATGCTTATTACTATGTTCATTCATCGTGCACAGGCGGCAAGAAGAAGAAGGAAGATAAGTAAGAATACAAATGAAAAATGGGCCGGAAGCTGGTTTTAGGTTAGGGCTTTTTAAAAAACAAACGATAAAAAAATTATGAAAACCGAGATAGAATTAAGTGAAGCGATAGCTGAAACTAATTTTATTCTCACTTTTTATCTGGAGTAACTCTCCATATCCTGTCACTTGCATCATCAGTAACCAGCAACGAGCCGTCATTGGCAAATACAACACCTACCGGTCTGCCATAAACGCGGCTGCTTTCTTTATCAGCAATAAAGCCGGTTAAAAAATCTTCCATTGGGCCTGATGGTTTTCCATTTTGAAAAGGAACAAAAACTACTTTATACCCTGAAAGTTCACTCCGGTTCCACGAACCATGCTGGGCAACAAAAAGGCCTCCATTGTATTTAGAACCAAAATAATTTTTCTCATCAAAAGCAAGCCCCAGTGAAGCAGTGTGTGCACCTAAAGATACATCAGGTACAAGTGTTTTATCTACCAGGTCAGGCCGCTCACCTTTACGCCTCGGGTCCTCATTCTTACCAAAATATGCATAGGGCCATCCGTAAAATCCCCCTGGTTTTACACTGGTTGTATAATCGGGAACAAGGTCATCGCCAAGCGCATCTCTTTCATTTACGGCTGTCCATAAAGTATTGGTACCGGGCTCCCATCCAAGCCCGATAGGGTTCCTAAGGCCACTTGCATAAATTTTTTCACCACTTCCATCAGGATTTATTTCAAGTATACCAGCCCTCCTTATTTCATTGTCAATTCCGTGTTCTGCTACATTACTGCCGGAGCCCACCGTCACATAGATTTTTGATCCATCACGGCTCGCCAATAAATTTCTTGTCCAGTGATTGTTATAGCCGCCCGCAGGAAGATCGAGGATTTTTTT
>JBBRJE010000315.1:0-3816 GCA_038219845.1 Bacteroidia bacterium | reverse complement strand
CCTGCTCGATGAGCCCTTCGCAGGGGTTGATCCAATTGCTGTCGAAGATATACAGGCTATCGTATCCCGGCTTAAAGAAAAGAATATTGGCATCTTGATAACCGATCATAATGTGCATGAAACATTAAACATCACAGAGCGCTCCTATTTATTATTTGAAGGAAAAATATTAAAGCAGGGCAGTGCCGAAGACCTCGCAAATGATGAGATGGTTCGTAAGGTTTATTTAGGACAGAATTTTCAATTACGTTGATGGAAGGAAAATTAATCCTGGTGCCCACACCCATAGGAAACCTTGGTGATATCACTTTACGCGCAATCGACTGCCTTCGTGAGGCCGACCATATCTATGCCGAGGACACACGAAAAACAGGGATCCTTCTCAAGCATCTGAATCTCGATAGAAAAACATCTTCATATCATAATTTCAACGAGCACCAGATTCTTCATCATCTCATTAAACAAATAAAAGAAGGGCGTACCCTTGTTTTGGTAAGCGATGCCGGCACTCCGGCCATATCAGATCCTGGTTTTCTGCTGGTGCGTGAATGCATCGCAAATAATTTAACGGTGGAATGTTTGCCCGGCGCCACAGCTTTTGTGCCGGCCCTGGTGAAGAGTGGCTTGCCTAACGACCGTTTCTGCTTTGAAGGATTTCTTCCTGTAAAGAAAGGAAGACAAACACGCCTGCTTGATTTAAAAGATGAAATAAGAACCATGATATTTTATGAATCGCCGCACCGGGTGATAAAAACATTAAAGGAATTTATTATCATTTTTGGTGCCGACAGGCCTTGCAGCGTATCAAGGGAATTAACCAAAATATATGAAGATACAATTAATGGTACCTTATCGGAAGTATTAATGCAATTAGAGAAGGGTGTGGTGAAAGGGGAATTTGTAATTGTTCTCGGGGGATTAAAGGATAGCGATTGAATGGAATGAATATAAGATAAACCTTAAGGGAATGATTGGTAATGGTCGGCTACTTTTATATATAATACTTTTTAAAAGAATATCGGTGATAAACAGTACATTCAAATAATAATCTATTAAAGTGTAATGCTATTTGTACCCTATCCCGATAGATTATTCAGGCATGCCGTCTTAGTTTTTATATACATTATTTTATAGGTTATAGATCCCGGAATAGTATCTTGCAAAAATATACAGATAAACGTTTTGCTTAATTCCATGGAGAAGAAAGGTAAAAAGAAGTTTCCATCATCATCCCCTGAACTACCCGGTAATGCTTATCCCGCATTAGTTAGCCATGTTCCCCAAAAATATATTTATTTAAGTTATCTCACCTTGTTTGTACTGGTATTTCTTTTGTATTCGAATACTATTAAACATGATTATGTGCTCGACGATATTGCTGTAATCACTAAAAATAAAATTGTTCAGCAAGGTATTTCAGGAATTCCTGTATTGTTAAAGACCGGTTTTTATTACGGCTATTTTGGGTATAATAATAATTTGTACCGGCCATTACCGCTTATTACTTTTGCTATAGGGCAAAGTGTCTGGGGAAATAATCCAGGCCCTGAGCATTTAATTAATATCATCCTCTTTGCACTTGCAGCGATACTGGTATTTAAAACATTCAGGCTGCTTCTCGGTAATGCTAATTGGTTAATAGCATTCGTTATTGCAATTTTATTTTCAGCCCATCCCATACATACGGAGGTTGTTGCCAATATTAAAAGCAGGGATGAGATACTGGCCTTCATCTTTTCTTTGTTGAGCCTGAACATGTCGGTTCATTTTATATTAAATAAAAAAATGCCGGCACTTGTCATCGCAGGGATTTCCCTTTTCCTTGCGATGCTTTCCAAAGAAAGTGCCATCACGTTTATTTTAATTATTCCTTTGAGTCTTTATTTCATGGATGCATATGCAGCGAATGAAAACGAAGATCTAAAAATTATCAGGGGGCGTAAATTAGCTGCAAGCAGTATGGCAGTGCTTGCAGTTATTGCATACCTGCTGATCAGGTTCGCTCTTTTCTATCATGACCAGCAAACGACCAGCCAGGTGAAACCTTTGGATAATGTGATGAGCAACCTGGATTTTTTCGAGAGGCTGCCTACAGCTATTTTAGTGCTGGGCCGTTATCTCTGGCTATTGCTGATGCCGCATCCGCTGGTATTCGATTATTCATTCAGTGAATTAACCGTTGCTAATTGGGATGACGCCCGAGTAATCGCATCGTTCCTGGTATATTCCAATTTAACGCTTCTGGGATTATCGCAGCTGGGTAAGAAAAAATTTTTAGGCTTTGGCATTTTCTTGTTTCTGATCAGCGTCATGGTTATTTCTAATATACCTTTAACCATTGGCACAGGCATGGCCGAACGCTTATTATTTACTCCATCACTTGGCTTTTGTATCGTTAGTGGCATCATGATATTTAAATTTACCGGGGCTTCGGGCTACAATATTTCTGATCCCCGTTTCATATGGCGTATTGTTCCGGTGGTTTTTATTTTGGCAGGTTTATACGGGTTCAAAACTATCAGCAGAAATGGAGATTGGAAAAATCAATTAACGCTCTTCCGCGCGGATGTAAAAAATTCTCCGCGAAGTGCCCGCATCCATTATTCGTTGGGCAATCAATTGCTTGAGGAGGGCAAATTGATGCAAGATCCCGACAAGCAAAAGAAAATGTATGACGAGGCAGAAATAGAATTAAAGAAAACGCTTAATATCTATCCTCAATATGCAGAGGCCATTATTGCATTGGCTAACCTCTACCAGGAGAAAGGCGATTTTGTGAAAGCGGATGAATATTTAGCCCGCGTCAGTTCAACAAATATAGGGGCCGCAGGAGCGGGAAGAGAGCAATTACTTTATAATAAAGCCAATGCTTTACTCGGATTAAAAGATTACCGGCAAGCGGTTAATTATTATCAGCAGGCCTTAGCAATAAACCCGGAGATGTCTGAAGGATATATTAATATGGGCTTGGCTTATAAAGGGATGAACAGGATTGATTCAGCAATCATCGCGATGAAAAAAGGAATCCAGATTAATCCAAAATCTGCAGAAGCTTATCTTAACCTGGGGACTTGCTATTCGGTATTAAATGATTATGAATCAGCGATATTAAATTTTAAAAAGTCATTAGCTATTAACCCGGATTTTGCGGAGGTTTATATCAATCTTGGCGATCTGTATAACCGTACGAATAAGCCCGCGGATGCAGAGAAAGCGTTGCGAAAGGCTTATGAACTTAAACCCCTGTTACCTGAGGCCAGCTTTAACCTGGGTTATTTTTATATACAGAAGAAAGATTATAATTCCGCATTTCACTATTTGATAGAATCACAGCAATTGCGACCCGATTATATTGATGCGTTGATCAATATCAGCTTTTGTGCAAGCCAGCTGGGCCGTTACCAGGATGTTATTGATTATGCGCTTAAAGGAATTGCTATCCGTCCTGATCTGCCTGACCTATACTATAATGTTGCTTATGGCTATGAGAAATCAGGCAATAGGGCTAAGGCCGTGGAATATAAAAAGTTGGGGGATGCGATTCATAAATGAGACTGAATAAGTGCCGGTGGATTCAAAAAACAATACATTGATAGGGCCATAACCAGAAAATTATTTCCCTGTTTTTGGAGTTGCTGGCCTTGATGGAACTTTTATACCCAATGATTTATTTCCTTTGGATCCGCCCGGCAGATTCACAGAATTCCCGGGGTAAGAAGGTTGTGAATTTCCATAAGTAGTTTTTGAATCCAACTCCTCGATGCAGAAAATGAAGCCTAATTTAATGCTCAATACCTGCGGCTGTGCCAGATCGGA
>JBBRJE010000314.1:0-3827 GCA_038219845.1 Bacteroidia bacterium | reverse complement strand
ATCACTATTTAGCTCCATCTGCCTACCCTTCGCTGCTACCTCTTGCGAGATACAAAGCGAGCAGCCTTTGACAGCGATATATTTGGCTTTTCAACTCGTAAGGTTTTCCATAAATAATGTTGCCATTATCTATCGTGGGCTTTTACCCCGCGTTTTCACCTGTATTCTGTATCGCTACAAAATAGTTTAACTTTCTGTGGCACTTTCTGTAGCTGTATCATTATAATACAACCCCTACCTGTTAGGTAGTACAACGCTCTGTTTTGCCCGGACTTTCCTCTTCAATTAATTAATATCAAAGCGATAGCTTGATTTGCACGGGTGTAAAAGTAATATTAATTGGACATTATCCAAAAAAAACGTGCATAAATTTGTACACTTCCCAAAAATATTATTTTAACCTTTGTAAAGTTTTAAATTCAACCCCATATTCATATGAAAAATATTAGCCTTATTTTTACTTTAATTCTATTTCTTACGGCCTGTGTGAATCCCAGGAAATATGAAGATCTTAATACTTCCTATACCAAAAACAAAGGCAATTTGCGCGACTGCAGAGACAGCACTAAATACCTGGCTGAAGAGAATACGAATATGAAAGTGGGTTACGAGACCATGGAAAAAAGAATTGCAAAATTAAGGGCAGATTCAACAGAAATAAACACTGTTTATAATAAGCAAAAAAGGCTCTACGATGATTTGAATTCTTTGTATGAGCAATTACTGAAACGTAATGAGAATGAGAATCAGAAGAACCTGGGCAGCCTTAAGGATATGGAGAAGAGCCTGATTGAAAGGGAACGTAAGCTAAGGGAACAGGAGGAGAATTTGGCGAAAAAGGATGCTGCAAATAAGGCATTGCAAACAGATATTGAGAACAAGCAGAAAGAGATCGACAATAAGCAAACAGCCCTGGCCGAACAGGTGAAACGTGTTAAAGAACTGGAGGCGCGCATTGCAGCCAAAGATTCGGCCACCAACGCATTAAAAAAATCTATTAGTGATGCCCTAACGGGCTTTAATGATAACGACCTTACGGTAACCATAAAAGACGGGAAAGTTTATGTGAGCTTGTCTGAGCAATTATTATTTGCTTCGGGCAGCACCGTGGTGGATACAAAGGGAAAGCAGGCCCTGGTTCAATTAGGGAAAGCATTACAGAGCAAGTCAGACATCAATATTTTGGTGGAAGGACATACCGATGATGTACCGATGAAAGGGGCAGTGATCAAGGACAATTGGGATTTAAGCGTATTACGTGCTACATCCATAACTAAAATTTTGGTGAATGATGGGGGAATTGATCCTACAAGGGTGATCGCCAGTGGCAGAAGTGAATATTTCCCTGTGGCTCCCGGAAAAACCGCAGAGGCACGCAAGAAAAATCGCAGGACAGAAATTATTTTATCGCCGAAATTGGATGAGCTGTATAAGCTGTTGAATACGAAGTAAGCAGTGGTCAGTTGTCGGAGGTTAGTGGTTAGTGGTTAGTGGTTAGTGAATTCAAGGTAGAAGAAAGTAGAGGGCCATTTTAAAAAAAATAATATTCCCTTCTACCGATCAAGAATACATTTCGGATTAGGCATTCTCTATAATCAATTTTTTCAGCAATTGAACATCCACCCCTTCAAGGGAATGGGCTTGTCCAGGTAAAATTATCAAATTGGATTGGGGGATATTTTGCTGTGTTTCTTTTGTTTCTTTTTCGCTCACCGTATTATCCTTATCACCCAGGCAGAGGATTACAGGGATATTAATTTTTTGTAAAACATCTTTTTTGAGCGGCGGATTGGCGCCCAGCTTCAGTAATAGTTCTTTTATATTCAATACCAGTCTTTCCCAATTGTCACTATGGGCGTTCTTTAATTGATCGACAAAGGAAGGAACTTTAAGCTTCATCTTTTCAATATCAAAAAACGATACCGCATTTTCTGCAATCTCATTTGTCCACAAAAATTTTGTACCCAGGGTGATAATTTTTTTTATTTTTTGATTTCCACTGGCGCTGGCCAGCAGTGCCACATAGCCTCCCATGCTATGGCCGAATACCAGGCAATCCTCCAGCGCATTATCATCGATAAACGCATTTAATTCAAGGCTGAATTCCTCAATGGAAAATTCTTCTTTCATCGGTGAATTTCCATGGCCGTTAAAATTTAATACATGACAATGAAAATCATTTTTAAGCTCATTCACCAGAGGGTTGAAGAGTGCTATATTTCCCAATGCACCATGGAGTAAAATAAGATTTTTCATGACTGACTTACCTGATTAGTGTCACCACCCCTTTGTTTTCTACAGCAATTTTATCGGAGTTGGTATAATTAAGTTTAAAGTAATATATGCCATCGGGAGCATTATTCCCACTCCATTTGAAATTGGGGTCCGTGCTGGTGAAAACTGATTGTCCCCAGCGGTTGAATATAAGGATAGCGAAATCTGTTATATGCTTTGAAGCGATCTCGAATGAATCATTGATTCCATCATTGTTTGGTGTGAATACATTAGGTATTATTATGGCGCTGCTTGTGGTATCCTCACAGGAATGAATTTTGATATTCACTTTAGAAGTTCCAGAACAGCCTGTGGCATTGTATCCCGTTACTGTGTAAGTAATATTATTGACTGCGGTGATCTCAGGGTCGGCGCTGGTGGTATCACTGATATTGATATTGGGTTGCCATATATAACGGGAGGCCCCTGATACGTGGATTAATATTTTATCACCGGCGCATAAAGAAGTATCTCTGCCGGCTTTCACCAGAGGCGCTTGAACTACTTTAATCCTGATGGTATCCTTTACCGCACAATTCCCGTTTGTAGAACGAATAACATAATAACTATCGGAGGAGGGCCATACCTTGGGTGAATCGGTGAAGGTATTGCTGATGGCCACCGGTGGCGACCAGCTATAAGAAGTGCCACCGGTCACATAAAGTTGTAAGGTATCACCATAACAAATGGAAGTATCTGGTGTATGCAGGATATGGGGTGGTTGCAATACGGTCACTTTCACCGTATCATAGGCATAGGCGCAGGAGTCGTAAGCTCTTACGATATAGGTGGTGGTGGTATCGGGTTTGGCCAATGGATTTTTACTGGTGGAATCGGATAGATTATAGGAAGGCCGCCATAGGAAGCTCACCCCCTGGTTGGCATTGAGCTGTACAGAATCGCCTTTGCAGATGGTTAAATCATTGCCTAAGGTCACAGAGAATTTGCGGAAAATCACAGGGCTTTCATTATATATATAATTATAAAAAACGCGGCCTTTGGATCCATTCGTAGCGTTATTCGTGGTATTATTACAGCTTCCTGTGGAATTATAGGTTATCCCTGCATTCCCTGCTGTGGTATCGTATAATACATTAATCACTTTCTTTTTAAAGCTTGTGGTGATCACGCCGCCCCCGCCGCCACCGCCCGGACCATAGCATTCATTTTTTGCGCTATTGTCCACCGATTGCCCGAAGCCGCCTTTAACATTTAAAATAATTTTTCCATACACCGAATCTGTCTTTAATACAATCACACCACCGGCGCCACCGCCACTACCGCCATCTTCATCGCAATAGTAAGGGATGTCGAGGCCTTTAGAGAAGATGCTGTCGTTATTGCATTTAATAATCTTCCCAATGATAAATGCAATACCACCACCGGCTCCGGATACCGCGCTGAAGCCATTGTTTTCATGGCCGCAACCGCCGGAGCCTCCCATAAATATTTTATTTTTCAGTGTATTGCTGTAAAATAGTGAAAGGTCTGCCCCTCCAATTCCCGGGTAGTTGCCGGGGCAGCTTAATATATTTTTAATTCGTTCGCCGCCA
>JBBRJE010000313.1:0-3877 GCA_038219845.1 Bacteroidia bacterium | reverse complement strand
TATTTTCTTACATTCACTCACAAAAGATAAGGTATACAGCTATATCGAAAATCAGGAAGAACTGCATAAAAAGCAAACATTTAAGGAAGAACATCTAGCGTTTTTGGAAAAGTTCAATATTTCGTATGACGAGAGGTATATTTTCCAGGATCTGATATGAACCGAGCCTACGGCTCTCTATGATCTTGCAGCGTTGCCTGTCCACGGACTGAAGTCCATGGTTACAAAATGATCCGAGCCTACGGCTCTTTGATAGTGTTCATTTAATCTATTTCATAAACTTTATTATATCGGGAGATAATCGTGACCATTTGATTTTAAGCGAACACATCGAATCCTGAATAAGCCCATAAATTTAATTATTTCCCTTTTAGCCGGCCCTGATTCTCAATTATAATCTTAACTTCGCCTTCTGAATAACCATTCAGAATCAATGTCTCAACTTAGTGTAAAGCACTTGCTCGGAATCAAATATCTTAACACCGAAGATATTAATTTAATTTTCACCACTGCAGACAATTTCAAAGAGGTCATCAACCGTAAAATAAAAAAGGTGCCCTCGCTTCGTGACCTTACTATCGCTAATATATTCTTCGAGAACTCCACACGTACAAAGCTTTCCTTTGAGCTTGCGGAGAAAAGGCTGAGCGCGGATGTGGTCAACTTTTCATCTTCAGGCAGCAGCGTATCCAAGGGTGAAACATTGATTGATACAGTGAATAATATCCTGAGCATGAAGGTGGATATGGTGGTGATGCGCCATCCCATGCCGGGCGCCGGGGTGTTCTTATCCAGGCATATTGATGCAAATATTATCAATGCCGGTGATGGCACCCACGAGCATCCCACCCAGGCGCTGCTCGATGCCTTTTCTATCCGTGAAAAACTCGGAGAATTAAAAGGGAAACGGGTGGTGATTGTAGGAGATATACTCCATTCCAGGGTTGCATTAAGCAATGTATTTTGCCTGCAGAAAATGGGCGCCGAAGTAATGGTTTGCGGACCTACTACCTTAATCCCCAAATACTATCATACCCTGGGAATTAAAGTAGAGCATGACCTCCGGAAAGCGCTCAACTGGTGCGATGTGGCCAATATGCTCCGCATTCAGCTGGAACGCCAGGATATAAAATTTTTCCCCAGCCTCAGGGAGTATAGCCTGATGTTTGGCCTGGATTTAAAAATGCTTAAAAGCCTGAGTAAAGAAATCACCATCCTGCATCCCGGCCCAATTAACCGCGGCGTGGAAATCACCAGTGAAGTGGCCGACAGCAGCCAAAGTATCATACTGCAGCAAGTGGAGAATGGTGTAGCCATAAGAATGGCGGTTCTATTCCTTCTGGCCAACCAGAAAGATCAGGCCCTGGCCGGATAGCTCATAACCTAATCAGCCATACTATAAGAATTCATGAAGGCCTCAATAATGGATTTGAATTCTTCTTCCTTTTCAAGCAATCTTACCTCAATCGGCAGATAATAAAGTGGTTTACCTTTCAGCTGTTCTTCCAGGGCTGTTCCCCGGATACGCATCCAATCTTTCTCTGTACATAAGATAATTTTTTCACCTTCCATTTTTTCAAAACGGTGTATGATATCATCGATATCCGTAGCATCAAAATTATGATGGTCCTTGAACTCCAGCGGGATAATACTTTTGAAAACCGATTCGCAATAATTTTCAAAAGGGTGTGCATTGGCAATGCCGGAAAAAACCAGCGCATGAAAATTTTTGGTTGATTCTAATCCAAGGTTCGTGAAAGCGTTGATTGGTGCAGAATAAACCATCTCTGAGAAAAATAATTTCTGATGGGGCAGCGGATTTATTTTTTGAATGATCGTATTTTTTGTAATACCATCGATCCTTGATGGACATTTGGTAACGATAATAATATCTGCCCTTTTATAGCCCGAAGGCCATTCCCTTAAGCTTCCCACAGGGAGAAGAAAATCAGTATAGAATGGCTTATCAAAGGTGGTGAGCAATATATTTAAACCCGCTTTCACAGTGCGGTGTTGGAAAGCATCATCCATAATGATCACATCGGTTTCCGGGTGATCGCCAATAAGATTGGGGATGGCGAACATGCGTTTTTCACAAACCACCACCAGCGTATCCTTAAACTTGGTAGCATAAAGCATGGGTTCATCACCGATTTCTTCCGCGATGCTTTGCCCGTCGGCTAAAATATATCCGAGCGATTTCCGGCCATAGCCGCGGCTCAGCGTGGCTGTTTTATAGCGTCCCTGAAGCATGCGTAAAAGGTATTCCACATGCGGGGTTTTACCCGTGCCCCCAACCATCAGGTTACCTATGCCGATCACGGGTAGATCAAATTGCTGTTCCGGCATCAGCTCCCATTCGAAAAATTTATTCCTTATCCAAATGGCCAACCCGTAAATAAGCGCCAGAGGATACATTAAGATTTTAAAAACTATCAATAGTGAAATGTATTTTTGCAAAAATAGGTAATCATGCCCCAAATAAAAGATATCGTAAATCACCTGGAAAAAATCGCCCCCCCCTCGATTCAGGAAAGCTATGATAATAGCGGCTTGCTCATTGGTAATGCAGAAACAGAGGTGAGCAAGATCCTTTTATGCCTCGACAGCACGGAGGCAGTACTGGAAGAGGCACTTGCGAAAGGCTGTAACCTCATCGTGGCGCACCATCCCATCGTATGGGGCGGATTAAAACGCATCACGGGAAAAACTGTAACCGAAAGGGTGGTAATTAAAGCCATCAAAAATGATATCGCGATCTATGCCTGCCATACCAATTTAGATAAGGTGCACCAGGGTGTCAACAGCAAATTCGCTGAGCGCCTGCAGCTGCGCAGAACAAAAATATTAAAGCCGGAGCATGGGATCCTTAAAAAAATAGTGACTTATATTCCAAAATCACACCTCGAACAGGTGCGTGATGCCATCTTTACCGCAGGCGCCGGCGTCATAGGAAATTATGATATGTGCAGCTATGAGAACGCTGGCACCGGCACCTTCAAAGGCAACGACAATACCAATCCTTATCTCGGCAAAAAAGGCGAAATTAATTTTGAACCTGAACACCGGTTGGAAACCATTTTCCCTGCTTACCTACAGCATAAAATTGTAGAAGCCCTGATCTATACTCATCCTTATGAGGAAGTGGCTTATGATATCTATTCGCTCGACAATGCCCATCCACGGCTGGGATCAGGGATGATCGGCAACCTCAAGACGGGAATGAAAGCACGGGATTTCCTGATGTACGTCAAGATCCATATGCAAACGAATTCCATTCGATTTGTAAATTCCAATCCTGACCGGCTGATTAAGAAAGTGGCCATCTGCGGGGGCGTAGGTCATTTCCTTTTGAAGGAAGCTATCGCCCAGGGAGCGGAGGCATTCATCACCTCGGATGTTAAATACCACGAGATGATGGAAGCAGAGAATCACCTCCTTTATGCTGATATCGGGCATTATGAGAGTGAAAAATATACTATGGAGCTGTTCATAGAGCTAATCTCGCAAAAATTCGCTAATATTGCGCTCCTTTTTTCGGAGAATAATATTAATCCCATTCAATATTTTATTTAATAATATGGCTAAAGCTGCAGAAATATCAGTAGAAGATAAGTTAAAGACTCTTTTTTCGGTTCAGTTGATCGACACCCAGATAGACAAATTACGCGCTGTACGCGGTGAATTGCCCATGGAAGTGAAAGACCTGGAGGATGAAATTGTAGGACTGGAGACACGCCAGAAAAACATTGCTACCAGCATTGATGACCTCGATAACCGCATTCTTGACTTCAGGGCGCGTATCAAAGAATCGCAGAAATTGCTCAAGAAATACGAAGAGCAGCAGATGAAGGTGAAGAACAATAGGGAATACGAG
>JBBRJE010000312.1:0-3889 GCA_038219845.1 Bacteroidia bacterium | reverse complement strand
ATGAATCAATGACAAATAATCCTGGTGAGAATTTTTATTTCAGCGCCGCTGTAGCCGAATTTGCAATGCTAATGCATAATTCACTCTATAAAGGAAGCAGCAGCTTTGATGAAGTGAAATTATTTGCAACACAGTATGCGGCCAATGATATTTATGGTTATAAAAAAGAATTTGCAGGTCTGGTTAAAATTGCAGAACAACTTTCCGGTAGTGCCAGCGCCGGAAAATAAGGCCGGTGTTTAATTGCAAAATCAGCCGGCGCTTCAGCCTTTAGAAATTACTATTCCACCATACTAGCTCCATCCGAATGCCCTGCTTGTTTTGAAGCGATTTGAGCTGCTCATAAATCTGATAATTTTCTCCCAATTCTTTTTTCAACGCCGCATTAATCCGGGCGTCGCCACTCAAATTTTTAATGAACTCCTGTAACGGATTTTTTAGCACAGGCAACTCTTTTATCATATAACTGCTGATATTTGCTTTTTCAGCAGCGATTTTTATGGCATCTTCCAGGGAGCCGATCTTATCTATTAATCCCAGGTTAAGCGCATCCGAGGCAGCCCATACTCTTCCCTGGGCGATGCTGTCAATATCTGCCTTGCTTTTATGTCGCCCCTCTGCCACACGCATAATAAAATTATCGTAAGTGCGCTCAATAAATAATTGCAATATTTGTTTTTCATCCTCATTAAATGGACGGGCAATATTTCCCAAGTCACTGTATTTCCCGATTTTTACTGTGTCCACGGTGATACCGAGCCGGTCGTTCAAAAATTTCTGTGCATTGGGATATAATCCGAAAACCCCGATTGAACCTGTTATGGTCGTGGGTTCGGCTAGGATATAAGTGGCGGGGGCAGCGATATAATATCCGCCGCTTGCTGCCACATCGCTCATGCTTACAATCACAGGCTTCTTCGCTGATGCAAGTTTTACTTCACGCCAGATAATATCACTGGCAAGAGCCGAGCCTCCGGGCGAATTAATACGCAGCACTATTGCTTTTATCTTATCATCCATCCGGGCCTTGCTGATGGTGGCTGCCAGGCGGTTGCCTCCAATGGTTTCGTCATCACCCTCACCATCTTTAATTTCACCCTGGGCATATATAACAGCAATTTTGTTATTACGATCCTCTTCTTTCTTCTTTTTACCTTCAGTAGTTTTATATTTACTATAACTTAAATAATTGATTTTATCCTTTTCACCCAGGTCTAGCTTTTCTCTGACTGCCTTCTCTACCTCATCATTATAACCCAACACATCTACCAATTTATAGCTCTTAGCATCTTCGGGACTACGGATCTTCATATTATCTGCCATTGCAAATACTTCTACCATATCTAATTTTCTATCCGTAGCAACATTATTTATATAGGCATTGTATACTGCTTCTTTGTATTTGCGTATTTGTAATTTGTTTTCTTCACTTAAATGATCTTTAATGAACGGTTCAACCGCACCTTTAAATTTGCCGTGTCGTACCACTTGGATCTCTACGCCGATTTTGTCGAGCATTCCTTTGTAAAACATAGGCTGGGCTGAGGTTCCGTTGAATAACATCTCACCTGACGGAGTGAGGAAAATTTTATCTGATACTGAAGCTATATAATAATTTCCGTTATAATAATAATCGGCTTTGGAATAAATGAATTTCCCGGAGGATTTAAAATCTTTCAAAGCCCCGCGTATCTCATCCTTGGTGGCGGCTCCTGCTTCTATGGTGTTCAAATCGAGTAGAATGCCGCTTATCCTGTCATCCTCCTTCGCCTTGCGAATCGTCTCCAGCAATTCGTTTAAGCCAATCGCGTCGTGGTCGCCACCTTGCAGCCGGGCCAATGTATTGTCAATGCTTCGTTCATGAACCGGCCCTTTGAAATCGAGAACGAGAACAGTTTTGGATTTTACATTTACCTCTTTGCTGGTGCTAGCCACTAAACCCACTACTATTAAAACACCGATTAACATAAAGAGAATTAATCCCACGACCGTAGCCAGGGTGAATTTGAAAAATTGACGCATGATCTTTAAATTTTAATTTAGTTAATGTTGCAAAGATATTTCTTTCCCGCGCGAATTATAAATTAATACCTTCCCCGTTAAGGGTTATTTTTAAGCAAAGAAAATTATTTCAGGGAGAAAACTATATGGAAGGGAAGGTGAGGGTAAATTTCGACCCCATGCCCAGTTCACTATCCACTTCCACCTTGCCTTTCAGATTTTTCATCATAATTTTTACATAATTAAGCCCCAGGCCGAACCCTTTCACATCGTGCACATTGCCGGTAGGCACACGATAAAATTTATCGAATATTTTTTTTCTTTGTTCCGGCGCGATCCCGATGCCATTATCAATTACTTCCACAACCAGGAAATCATTGATATTCCGTGTCACAATCCGCACTTCCGGATTTTTATCAGAATACTTTAAGGCATTGTCGAGCAGGTTGAAAATGATATTGGTGAGATGAAGCTTGTCTGTCATGATATTGGCGTTCAAAGCCCCTAAGGTGCAATTTATTACAGCGTTTTTATCCTGGAGCGTAGGATGGATATTTTGAATGGAATTCTTGATGATTTCATGCGCATCCACCACTTCCCATTTCAGCTTGATATCATCCCTGTCAAGGTGGGCCATCTGTAATACCCGCTCTACCTGGTTTTTAAGCCGGAGGGCCTCTTCCTGAATAATTGTGGCATAGCTTGCCAGCCTTTCCGGTGTGCGTATGATATTTGGGTTTTTAAGTACATCGCTTGAAATAGATATCGTGGAGATTGGCGTCTTAAATTCATGGGTCATATTATTGATAAAATCTTTCTGAATGGCCGATAGCCGTTCCTGACGCAATACAATATATACAATGACGACAAATGAAGCGAGCACGATGAGCACAGCAAGCGTGGAAAAGATCCAGGCACCCATTCCTGTGAGCAGATCCGCCTTCTTATCAGGGAAATAAACAGAGAAATAATAATTATCATGCTCATAGATAGGAAGATCGCGTCGGGCAACAATCTCAATTTTTTCACCCTGCTCATTTAAAGCGCTGCGATAAACGATGCGGTCACCCTCGCAGTCATATATAGCATAGCTAAAGGAAGAGCGGATCCTCAGGGAATCGAAGAATTCTTTCTTGAGATAAAATTCAAGGACATTGGCATTAATTTCATCATTAATATTTACAACATAATAATCACCTGCCAATTGCCTCACGGTAGTTAGCTGCAATTTGCTTTCGCTGCTGTCGAGCCTTAAAATATCAGCGGCCACTTTACGTAAGCCCGTCTCTACTTTTTTCTCGAATTCTTCCCTTTCCTGCTTATATTTGGTAGTAACCCAATAAAGCTGGGTTATTGTTATCCCGATGATGGAAACAAGGGCCAGCACTATGATAAGTCGTACGGTTCGTTTGCGCATTTTATTCGGTGATTATTTGCTCACGGAAATTTTCCACGCTAATATTATTATGGCTCGTATCATAAACACATTCTCCGTTTCGAATCAGCAGCAGCTGTGGTGATTCATGCGGTATATCAAATTTATCTGAAAGCGCATTCGAAATCTTACGGTAGGTGAGGAGGTCGAGAAAAAAAGGAACGACGCTGCTTGCCTCAAAATTCCATTGTCTTTCTAATCTGCTTAAAGCCATACTGCTGATATTACAGCGCGTACTATGCTTGAAAATTAATTGGGGAACGAAGAATGAATCTTTTATGATCATATCTATTTGTTCTTCGCGGTTAAAATTAATCCATGTCATCATATGATATGCGAAATTAAGTAAATATGCTGTGCTTTCTTTAACGGGTTTTTTGATAGCATTATTTTTAGATACTATTAACATATAAAATTATCACAGTACCATAAATTTGAATCCTATGCGGGCCT
>JBBRJE010000311.1:0-3919 GCA_038219845.1 Bacteroidia bacterium | reverse complement strand
TGCAACCGGACTAAAGGATATTGAAATACAAGCTATAATAATCTATGCTTACCCTAATCTGTCAAGCCGTTATTTTAAGATCAATCTTTTCAACCAAATCATGTCAATTAATTTCCCGGATCTAATGGTTCCTCCATCACCTTTTCCATTACAACGTCATCAATATAAATTGACATCGCATAGTCTTTTTCATTTTTTCTCAATACTTTAATTCTCTCTTTGCTTTTATATTTTCCAATTGCAATACAATATTCATCTCCCTTTGCAATATAATGGTATTGTAACTTTTGCCATACTCCTTGTTTTAATTGAGTATTACTCTTAAGGTAATATTTTGAGGCATCACTTTTGTCGTCAACCCTGCTCCGGTTTTCATCGTTCATAAACGGGTTAGAAACAAGTCCTATATTATTGAAGATAACATTAGAAGCTTGTGTTATATAAATATAAAATGAAATAGCATATTCACAACCCTCGCATAATGTGTCATTTAATGAAACCGAAATATAAGAAGACCGATTGGGATCATCCCGAATAAATAAATTTGCACACGACATTCCCGAATGGGTTAAGTGTGCCGTGTCGTAGGCATTTTCGAATGTTAAGGTTTCTACTAATTTCCCCATGATATACCCTAACGAATCCCAACAACGGTTTCTGAGTATGCCGTATTTCGGCCCATGCCATGGAGGACATTCCCTGCTAAAAAAATCATAGCTCAGATAGTTGTTCGGAATGTAAACGCCATTTGGTCTGCCTTGTCTGAGTACAGTATTGATTGCATTGGTATCGTTTGTTTCAGTATATATTTCAAAGCCTGGATTGGGAACAAGATTTTGTGCCTTGCTTAATTTCAGGAGGAAGAAAAAAGCGGAGAATAAAAGAATTCTTTTCATTTTATTTCTTAATTTAAAACAAGAGTGAAAATAATTTAATATGGAGAAATAAAGCCCCACCTAAAATATTTCGAGGATTTTAATTTCTTTTCCATTGAAGGATATTTTGCTGTTCTTTTTTTTGCCGATCAATTGTAAGGCCACCGGTGCCCCGGTAGAAATTATATTGACCTTCTCTCCATCGATCTCTTTCCTTCCAATGCTTGTGGCGATAAAATAATTTGCTTCATTGCAAATAATGAAAGCGCCGGGTTGCGCATCATGATATATCGCTTCCACGTTCACCATCTTCAATTGTGATAATTGTTTCTTGCCTTCAAATAGCTGCAGTCCGGCGCGGTCGCTGTCAATCTGTCCCATCACCTTAGTGATCTCATATTTATCGCCCATAGAACTTTTCTCTTCGCCATTGGCCGCCTCCTGCGCGCGCTCCATGGATTTCATGGCTTCCTCAATTTTTTCGTTGAGTAACGAGATGCAGAATTCTTTTAATTTCTTTTTGAAATTGATTTTATCTTCCTTCTTCCATTCTTTGGTATTCATTATTCAAATCATTTACCAAATTTTCACGATTTCTTTTCGGTACATAGGATCCCCTTCCTTAATATTAAAGGCTGCAAAAAATTCCGGCATATTGCTCAATGGCCCGTTGATACGGTACATGGCAGGCGAATGAACATCGGTCATGATCTGCATCGCAGTGCTTTTATCCGTGCGTTGTACCATCCAGCTATAGGCAAAGCCCAGGAAGTAACGTTGTACGGGTGTATAACCATTAATTTTCTTACCTTCTTTCGCTTGTTTGGTTTTCATAAATGCTTCATAACCCATCACAGCACCGCCCAGGTCGGCAATATTTTCTCCTAAGGTGGCATAGCCGCGAATATGGAGCGTTTGTGTATCGGCCTTTACCGTGTACAAATTAAATTGTTCTGCGAGGCTTTTTGAACGGTCCTTAAATTTTTCATTATCGGCTTTCGACCACCACGATTTTAAATTTCCATCCGCATCATATTTACTACCCTGGTCGTCGAAGCCATGGGTGATTTCATGGCCGATGGTGCTTCCGCCAATGATCGCGTAAAGGATGGCATCATCCGGCATCTCCCCAATGGCAAATCCCGGGACAATAATATTACATCCCGGTATCACAATTTCGTTGGATGTGGGCTGGTAATAGGCATTATAGGTTTGCGGGGTCATGTCCCAGCGGTCTTTGTCGATGGGCTTGCCATACCTCTGGATCATATCATCAAATCGCCAGCGGCTTACCCGCAACAGGTTTTTTAAATATTCATCCCGTTTGATTTCTACGCTGCTCATATCTTTCCATTTATCTGGGTAGCCTAATTTTAAATTTACCTTACTCAGTTTATATAAGGCAATCTGCTTGGTGGAATCACTCATCCAGTCGAGTTTCTGAATATGCTCCTTATACACTTCGATAACATTTTTCGTGATCTCTGTCAGCTTCTCCTTGGTATTTTTTGGCAGGTAATTCTTAACGAATTCCTGTCCGATCAGCTCTCCCATGGCGCCATCCGTTTCTTGAACGATTCTTTTCCAGCGTGGCTTCTGTTCGTTCTGTCCGCTGAGCTGCCTGCCATAGAATTCGAAATTCTGGTCTTCATAAGGCTTGCTTAAATTCCCCGCGTAGCTATTGATTAAATTCCATTGCAGGTATATTTTCCAATCAAGGATGGATTTCGATTCGAACAGCGCATCGAAGGCCTGTAAGAATTCCGGTTGCCCTACATTCACGTAATCTACTTTTTTCAATCCTGTCTTTTCAAAAAAACGGATCCAGTTAAAATGGGGTGTCAGTTTCATTAATTCACCCACTGTTTTCTTATTATAATTGGAATCCGGATCGCGCGTGGCTTCGATGGTGCGTGAGGCTTTAGCTAAGGCCTCTTCCATATTATAAATAATGGCGGCCTCTTTTACTGTTTTTTTAGGCTGTTCAAAGATCCCATCTCCTGTGAGCATCTCAGCTATTTTACTGAGGTGCTCTTTATACTGTTTCCTGATATTCGTATTGTTGGCATCCATATTGAAATAATAATCACGATCAGGCAAGCCCAGCCCACCCTGCATGATGATAGGAATATATTTAGTGACATCTTTATCATCCTTATCAATATAAAATCCAAAAGCCGGTCCGCAACCTATGGATTTCAGTCGCGCCAAAGCATCCACTACATCGTCTTTGGTCATGATTTTATCGATGGATTCGAATTCCTCTTTTAATGGCGTTATGCCAAGCTTATCTATCGTGGTGGAATCGATGCCGCTATAATAATAATCACCGATCTTCTGTTCATTCGATCCTTTCTTCAAATCCGTTTTCGCGCTATAGTTGAGGCAAAGCCTTTTGATGATATTATCGATGCTGTCGCCTACCATTAAAAATATGCCATTGCTTTTTTCTGAGGTTGGAATGGGATTATTTTTAAACCAGCCATTATTGGCATAGAGAAAAAAATTAGCTCCCGGTGAGATGGTGGTATCCCTGTTTTCCAGCAGCGGATCGTGGGCAAATCCTTCTTTGGTTTTTGTATCGCAGGCGCTGAATAAGGCGATTGCGAAAATTATTAAAATTAGATTTTTATGGAACATGGTGGAGGAATTTGAATAGACGAAGGTATATAAAAAACCAATATTGGGATACATACACTACGAAGTCACCGAGAGCATGAAGTGGCACTAAGAATACAAAATGCAAACCACATAAGGCATATAAGGACACATAAGCTTATGGTATTTATAGAATTCTTTGAATATGAAGTGGCACTAAGAATACAAAATGCAAAACACATAAGGCATATAAGCTCATGGTAATAATAATACAAACCATATAAGGCATATAAGGACATATAAGCTTATGGTATTAATAATGCAAACCATATAAGGCATATGTAATACTCCCCATTTGTTGGACCAATTGTTTAGCAAGTTAAGTTAAATAATTGGGTTAGATAAATTGAGATTAGGCTGCATTTTTTTTGATAGATTGGTCATAC
>JBBRJE010000310.1:0-3949 GCA_038219845.1 Bacteroidia bacterium | reverse complement strand
GTCCAATAGCCATTAACAATCCACCAATCATAATGCTGCGTCTGTTACCCAGAAACTTATCGCTTAAGTAGCCCCCCAATAATGGCGTTAAATATACCAGGCCAGTGTAGCTTCCATAAATGTTTGACGCATCTGCTTTTTCCAGAAATAGCATTTTCGTCATAAACAAAATAAAGATCGCTCTCATTCCATAATAACTAAATCTTTCCCACATTTCTGTAAAAAAGAGGAAGTACAACCCTTTAGGGTGACCTTGTGATGGTGTGTTAGACATATTGATGGTAATTTTTAAAATTAAATTTCTGCAAGTAAGTAAAAAATTTTAATTAATCAATTCAAATCCGCAATAGGATTGCAATACTTTAGGCAATTTCACCCCTTCCGGGGTTTGATTATTCTCCAATAAGGCCGCTACGATACGCGGCAGGGCCAGGGCTGAACCATTTAAGGAATGGGCTAAAACATTTTTACCCTCAGCATTTTTGTATCTGCATTTCAATCTATGGGTTTGGAATGTCTCGAAATTACTTACGCTGCTCACCTCGAGCCATTTTTGCTGGGCCGCGCTGAACACCTCAAAATCGTAGGTGAGCGCGCTGTTAAAGCTCATATCCCCGCCGCATAGACGAAGGATACGGTAGGGCAGTTCCAGCTTTTGCAATAATCCTTTCACATGTTCCACCATGGTATCCAGGGTTTGATAAGAATGTTCGGGTTTGGTTATCTGAACCAGCTCCACCTTATCAAACTGGTGCAGGCGGTTTAGGCCCCTTACATGCGCGCCATAGCTGCCTGCTTCCCGCCTGAAGCAGGGAGTATAGCCGGCGTTTCGAACGGGTAATTGCTCCTCCTTTAGTATCACGTCGCGGTACATATTGGTGATGGGCACCTCCGCCGTGGGTATCAGGTAGAGCTCATCGGTATCCATATAATACATCTGTCCTTCTTTATCTGGCAACTGGCCTGTACCAAAGCCACTCTCCTTATTAATTACTATGGGTGGCTGTATTTCATTATAACCAGACTTTATGGCTTCATCAAGGAAAAAATTTATAAGCGATCGTTGAAGCCTGGCTCCTTTGCCTTTATAAAACGGGAAACCAGCACCCGTCACCTTATTGCCTAATTCGAAATCAATGATATCATATTTCGTTGTTAGCTCCCAATGCGGCACAGCGCCATCATAGAGCTTGGGGATTTCACCCACCTGAAATATATTTTCATTTTCCTCAGGTGTTTTACCCTCAGGCACCGACGAATGGGGTATATTGGGTAATTGCACCAGCTTATCAAACAATGATTTTTCCAGAAGCTCAGTGCTCTCTTCCAGGTTTTTTTGCAGCTCCTTCAGTTCAATACTTTTCTGCTTTAATGAATCAGCCTCCGTTTTCATTCCCTGTTTCATCAGGCTACCAAATTCCTTGGCTATCAGGTTCATCTCGCTTTTATTGCGTTCGGCTTCGGTCTGCGCTTTTCGCTTTTGCTCGTCGATTGAAATGATCTCATCTACCAGGTTTAATTCTTTAAAATTCTTTTTTTGAAGTCCTTGTAAAACCGTTTGTTTATTGTCGCGTATAAATTGTAATTGCAGCATTCCTGATATGTGTTTAGTTATTAATTAAAACCGGGTGTAAAAATATTAAAATTTACGGAATGCATTTTTTATTACCTGATGCGAATGAACAGATCAACTATTCATTGTAACCGTCTTCATTTTATTATTTATACAATTCGGATTAATTGTTACATATTTAATTGATTAAAGTAACTTTAGTCCATGAAAGCCCCGGGGCATGTTTTCATAGCCTACCTTCGCCGAATGAATATATTTAAATCAGCCCTAATTACAGTCGTAGTAATTTTAACAGCCTTAAGCGCCTGCAATAATGGTGCACAGCAAAAAGAATCTTCTACCGGTGAAGCCAATAAAATGGATGAAAAGAAGGGCGCCTCAATTCAGAAAATTGATAACGCTACCAGCACCGTGGTTTGGCACGGGAGCGATCCTGCCCAAAATCATATGGGAACCATCGGAATTTCCGACGGGGAAATGAAATTTGATGAGAATGGAAATATTACAGGCGGAAATATTACCATTGATATGAACTCCATTATTATTACTGATGACATGAAGGAAGAAAAGAAACCTAAATTATTATCACATCTGAAAAGTGATGATTTTTTCGCTACTGATTCTTTTCCTACTGCTAAATTTGAAATAAGCAAAATAGACCATAATGAAGGTAATAATCATGTGATCAAAGGTAATCTAACGATTCGCGGAAAGGTTCTTGGAATTGAAGTTCCAGCGGTAATAATAACCAAAGAAGGAACAACCAATGTAAAAGCTAATTTCTCAATCGATCGCACCAAATGGGGCGTGAAATATCATTCTAAAGCTATCGATTCCAAAATGAAAGATAAATTTATTTATGATATGATCGAGCTGAATATAGACCTGAATTCAAAAAAATAAAATATATTATCCTTTTAAAACTCCGCCTGCGCAAAGCGCGCGGAGTTTTTTTATAGCCGGGGAAATCATCCTATATTTGCGCCTTTATGAAACAATCGGAAATAAAATTCACAGTAAGCCTCGATGAAGAGAGCATACCTTATGCCATAGACTGGGATGCAACAGATGCCGGTGAAGCCAAGAAACCAGCCAAAGCGATTATGCTCAGCATGTGGGACCCGGAAGAAAAAGGGGCATTGCGAATTGACCTTTGGACCAAGGAGATGAGCGTGGAGGAAATGAATCATTTCTTTTATCAAACCCTGATGACCATGGCAGACACTTATGAACGCGCCACCCAAAACAAAGAAGTAGCCGTGATGATGAAAGAATTTACTATCGGGATGGGGAAGATGACAAAGGTGATAAAGTAGTTGACAATTGATAATGGATAATGGATAATTGAACCCACGTTAATCTCGTCGTTAGTTAAAAGTACTCTCTTAAAAGATATTCTATCCAAGGCTCACAATTTTTATAAAAATCGGAACGTTTCATGTAAATCGTTTCATGGATATCAGGGTTGTTTTGATCCGGTATCATTCCAATGGCTTTTTTTGTAGCTATTATAAATCCGTAAAATCCAACCCTGCTCATGATCACAGAATCAATTACAGAATCAGGTTTAGTTGGATCAGGAGCAACCTGCCAGGTTCTACCATAAAACATGATTTTATTATACGAAGTTAAATCTAAATGTTGCAGGAAGTTTGAATCTTTATAAAATAATTTTTTTGAATTCATATCATGGAATATATTATAACATCCTTCCAAAATCTGCTTTGACGCTTCATCTAAAGATGTTTTAAAAATTCTTCCCCACTTTAAATTCTCATTATAAAACTTATACCGGTAAAATTCTGTTTCCGTCAAATTGAATTTGTCTCCAAAAAATTTATTTGAAAAAATCATAATATAATTTACTTCCTCATGAGTCAAAACCTGTTTTAAATCTTCAAATTTGAAGAAAAATATTGGCTGAGATGGAAGCACCAGTCCCCCATCTACGGATGGTGAATAATTAAGTGAAATACTATTTAAGCTATAGCTTCTACAGCGGTCATAATAATCGTTCTTTTGATGATAGTATGAACTGATGCCATCTAAGCTTTCCGGCGAGAATTGGCTGGTAAGAATTGTATCTTTATAGTTATTATTGATATAATAATTTTTATGGCCATTCATAATATTTGTATCTAACAGATAGCAATTCAGCGTATCAACTTGAATATACGATGGAGGCATTTCAAATAAATGATTCGTAGGATTAAATTCAACGCCAATCTGTTTTGCATTATTATAAAGCCTTTTAATTATTGTATCGAAAGGAGCATATAAATAATGGGACTCCTTATTCACAAATAGTTGATATTCCTGTGAGCCAATGAGTTTCACCTCATCTGGTGTAAAAAAACGACTTAATGACTTATTAGG
>JBBRJE010000309.1:0-3963 GCA_038219845.1 Bacteroidia bacterium | reverse complement strand
TCCATTGTTCTTCGGTGAATGACGGATCATCGAAGCCATCAAGAATTCGAATTCTTATCATGGAAGAGGATGCAATATTTGGATTTCCGGGCATTAAATAAATAAAATTTCAAATTAAAATGGATTTCAGTTCTTCATCTCTACAAATACCTCAGCGTACTCACCCCCCGGCCAGCTATGCATCTCACCACGGTAACGGTTTAAGCCAAGTATGGCTTCTTCAAATTTTAAAACATCGCATTGACTTTTATGGGCCAGTATGGCTTTTCTTTTTAAATCCACAAAGGGGCTTATATCAACAATATGATCCATCCTTTGTAATGGGGTCCATATCTCGTACATTAAAACCATTGGATGGCTTTCAAAGTTATTTGGATGCGATAATGCCAGTTCCACCAGCTTTGCTGCAGCCTTATGATCCGGGTGCTCTTCCTGCGGATGAGGGCAATAAATTATATCAGGTTTAAATTCACTGATCTTTTCTATGAGACGGATTATATTTTTTTCAATAGCCTCAAATTTTCCATCCGGTTCACGCCAGAATGTTGTTTTAAAAACATTCAGAATATCAGCCGCCCTCTTGGCTTCCTTTTCACGTATGATGATGGTTTCTTCTTCTTCCTTTCCATGTCCTCCTTTTTCACCTGAGGTGAGAAATACCACTTCAACTCTATCTCCTTCATCAGTATGCCTGCCGATCGCTCCACCGCATCCAATCGATTCATCGTCAGGATGGGGGCTAATAACAAGTATTTTCTTTGACATTATGCTGATCTTGTTTTTTGATTTTCTTTTGTGTTCAACTTTTCTGCAGCAAAACCCAGCACCGAATAATAAAATGCTTCCAACTTATTAATGCAATGGATACTGTCAGCCTCAGTTAAAACAAATTTCCTGGCGTTCAATGCTAATCGCGAAGCTAATTTAGTATCAGATAGAAGCATTCTCAATGCTTCCTCCAATGCTTTACTATTGCGGGGCGGGACCAATAAGCCATTCTCACCGGTTTCAATTATTTCATTCACCCCGCTCCCACTGCATCCGATAACAGGCAACCCACACGCCATCGCTTCCAAATAAACGAAGCCGGGCCCGCCTTCATAATACGAAGGGGCACAAAAAATATGTGCCCGGCAGAGTTCTTCCGGTAAAGATGATTTATCGATAAAACCACGGAAATTTAAGAGATCGGTCGCCCCCAATTTATTTGCATTTTCTTTTAACTGGTTGATATATTTTTCTTGTCCCCGGCCAATAAAATGTAATTGCAATTCCGGGAAGTCCTTTACTAAATTACTTGCGGCATTTACCAATTCTTCCACGCCCTTATTTGGAACGATCTTGCCAGTAAAAATTATCGTGGGCTGATCATACTTTTGAACCGCCTGAGGTTTAAATAATTCCGTATTTATGCCCAGATGAATTGTAGGAATAATCTCTTTTTGCGGATCATAGTATTTCCTGATCCATTGTGTTGAACAGTCACTCGAGGAATACACGGCATCTGCCATCTGAACGCAGATTGCTTCCATATGGCTTCCAATTTTATAGAAGGAAGAATTTAATTCAGGCCAATTCATAGCATGTGCGAACATTGCCAGTGGCCCATGTAATTGTATAACTGTTGGCACCGTTTTCCAGTCGGTCCGATTCAATAACCAGGTATATGCTTCTGCAGCCCATTCTGGAAAATCAATCAAATCAAGTGTAACCCGTTTGAGTAAAGAATCAATTTCAGCAGCAATTACAATACTATGACTGAGCCACTGAACACTTTCGGTCATTTCGGGAAGCATATTGTCCAGGCCAGGAATTCTTATCACAGTGATTTTGTCATTCAATGTTTCATGACGTTCTGAATCGGTGCTGCGGGAAATAACAAATATCTCATGTCCGAACTCAGCCAGGCCAAGAGCTTTAGTGTATGTTTGGGAACCAATACCGCCTCTTGCTGTTTCAGGAGGATATTCTTGTGATACGAGGGCAATTTTCATTTTCTTAGCTTCTGAATTTATACGTCTAAATCCTGATTAAGGAAAGCCGATTTTTTATTGGAGAGAAAATTTGCATCATGATCTCTAACCAGATCAGTGAGCTTGCCATTTTCAAGATGAATTATGAGGTTGCATGTGTTCAATGTATCTAAGCGGTGGGTAATCATAAATGTGGTGCGTCCTTCCATTAATCGTTCCATGGCTTCCATAATTTGTGCTTCGGTTCTTATATCCAAAGAACTGGTAGGTTCATCAAGAATAAGCACCGGTGCATTTTTTATAAATGCACGGGCCAGGGATATACGCTGCCGTTCCCCTCCTGATAATTGCATTCCCCGTTCGCCAACGGGGGTATCGTAACCCTCCTTCCCTTTTATAATAAATTCATGAGCATTGGCTGCCTTTGCAGCATCAATGATTTCTTGTTCCGTAGCTCCTGGCTTTCCATACCTGATATTTTCGCCAATGGTAGTAGAAAATAAAACAGGCTCCTGTAGTACAATACTAAACTGAGCCCGGTAATCGGCTAATTTAAAATTCCTTATATCCTTTCCATCAATAAATATATTTCCGGATGAAGGATCGTAAAAACGCATCAATAAACTCACCAATGTAGATTTACCGGCACCGGTAGAGCCCATGATCCCCACCCTGTCGCCCGGTTTAATTTCAAAGGATACATCCTGCAAAGTTGGTTTATCCTTTTCATAAGCAAATGACACTGCTTCAAATTTAAATTCTCCTTTTGAACGCGATAGTTGTACTGCATGAGTGCTCTCTTTAACTTCCTTCTCCTCATCCAGTACAGAAAATACCCGATCAATACTTGCAATAGATGACTGTACCTCATTCAGATTCTTAATGATACTTTGTAAAGGCCAGAATATCTGCCCCAGGTATGCAAGTACAAGTGTTAATTCTCCAAGTGTCATTTTCCCTGATTGAACAAAGGTGGCACCCAGGTAGAGAAATGAAGCGGTAGCAATTGCCAATAACATATTCACTGCAAACGAAAAGCTGGCGCCCACCCTGGCCATCTTCATCTGGCCTTTTAAAGCCTTGTTTGCGTGATTGATAAAGCGGTTTCCTTCGTTATCTTCCTGACCGAAAGATTTAACTACGCGAAGCGAACTCAATACCTCATGAACTACAGACATCGCATTGCTTTCCGCATCCTTCACCTTATACCAGTCTTTCCTTAGTAACTTTGTCGATAACCTTGTAAGAATGAATAAGGGAGGCAGCACGCAAACCGCAATAACGGCGAATTCAATATCGATCATGAACATCACAACGATCATGGAAATCAATGTAATGAATGATGAGATCAGGGTGGGCAATTGACCTAGCATAAATGCCCTGACAGACATCGTATCCCATTGTATCCGGTATAATGAATCGGAAGTACCCTTACTATCGTGATAAGCCAGTGAAAGCCGCTGGATATGATTAAATAAGAGGGTGCGGAAATTCAAAACCAATTTTTCGCCGGTTAAAGTGTCCAGCACCCAAGATACAAATCCGATTATATTATCGATAAGGGCGATCGTTATCGCAATAACTACCGCAATAATTAATACTGAATTAAAAGTAAATTGGTAATTTTCCGGAAATAGATAAATAATAATTTCCGGAAGTGGGTGCGACCCAAAACCATTATCAATTATAAGTTTTAAAGCATATGGCTTTAATAGAGCAATTGGTGTTGCGAGAAGGCTAAGTAAAAATATACCCGCAATATGCGGCCAAAAACGACGGGAATGAAAAAAGATTCGTCTAATAAGATATAAGGCCGGATATTTCATCTTTTAATTTAACTGATCAAGCATCCTTGTTAAAACTTTATTACTATCAAAATATTCGTTTGCAATTTCCCGGGCCGCAATAGCATGTTTTTGATATTCATTGATCACTGAATTTAAACAGTTGATGGCTTCTTCATTATTTGAGAAAGAAAACAAACCATTAC
>JBBRJE010000308.1:0-3980 GCA_038219845.1 Bacteroidia bacterium | reverse complement strand
GCTGCCAGCCGGATGGGTGGCCTCATGTAATCAGAAAACACCAAGAATGTAGCGCCATAAGGAATGATGTATTTGCTGAGTGCTAATCCATTCAATATAGCGCCCATGGCGTGTTCCCTGATACCAAAGTGAAAATTGCGGCCATCATGATTTTCTGCTGAAAATGATTTGTAGTTCTCCAGGTTGGTGTCGGTGGATGGTGCAAGATCAGCAGAACCGCCTATTAAATTTGGCAAATAATCAGCGATAGCATTTAATACTTTGCCCGACGCTTTGCGTGTTGCCATTTCTTCCCCGGGTTTAAAAACCGGCAACTTTTGTTTCCATCCTTCCGGCAATTTACCGCTACTTAATAGTTCGTATTCATTGGCCAGTTCAGTAAATTTTTCATTGTAAATTTTATAAAGATCGTTCCAATCCTTTTCTTTAGCTATTCCTTTCTTACCTGCTTCACGATAATAATTCAAAACTTCGTCGGGCACAACAAAATATTTATCAGGGTCAAAACCAAAATTCTCCTTCACAAGTTTTACTTCCGGTTCGCCTAAGGCAGCGCCGTGTGCAGCCGCTGTATCTTCTTTATTGGGACTACCATAACCAATATGTGTGCGCACTTTTATCAGGGAAGGACGATGGGTTTCCTTTTGTGCATTTTTTATTGCCGCTGATAGTGCGTCTAAATCATTGCCATCTGCAAGTACCTGAACATGCCAGCCATACGCTTCAAAGCGTTGCGCCAGATCTTCATTAAATGTAAGATTCGTATTTCCTTCAATAGTTATATGGTTATCATCATACAAATAAATCATATTGCCTAACTTAAGCTGACCGGCTAAAGAAGCGGCCTCTGAACTTATACCTTCCATCATATCTCCGTCGCTGCAAATAGTATAAATCTTGTAATTGAAAATGTCGAAGCCCGGTTTATTATAACGGGCGGCCAGATATTTTTGTGCAATGGCAAACCCAACACCGTTGGCAAAACCCTGCCCTAATGGGCCGGTCGTTACTTCAATACCTGGTAACAATCCGTATTCTGGATGTCCTGCCGTTTTACTATGCAATTGCCTGAATTTTTTGATATCATCGAGTGTGATAGGATAACCTGTTAAGTACAAAAAACTATATTGTAACATACAGGCATGACCGCAAGATAGAATAAAGCGATCCCTGTTTGCCCATTCAGGATTTTGGGGATTATAGTTCATGCTTTCCGCCCATAGCACATGGCCAACCGGTGCCAGCCCCATGGGTGTTCCGGGATGACCGGAATTTGCTTTTTGTACTGCATCTGCAGCAAGTATCCGAACGGTATTGATCCCTTGCTGCTCAAGTGTTTCTTTATTAACTATCATGACAATAATTTAAACGTGTTCTATAGATTTTAATTAACAACTGATCATTTCAATATTGCATTGTATTTACCTGGCCAATGTAGAGAAATAGCGTTGTTATACCTGTTGCTGATTGCATTTTTACGTATTGTTTTTCTATTTCATTTAAATCAATGCTGCCAGTGTATCCTATAATCTTCAAGTGGTACTGAAACACCTTCATAATTCGGAATTATTCTTACCGTAAAATCAGTTGCATTCCTTTCAGTGACTACCGTAGCTTGATAAAAGTGTTCTTCTGCATTCTTACTTTTATCGGTGTCCAATTCCATTTTTATTCGTTCAGGTTTTGCATCATTTATCCCATCGGCATATAATTCAACGAACACATTTTCCTTAATACTTCCCTTTATAAATACCTGTACCTGGAAATGATATCCATTTCCCACCTGATCAATTTGTACATTTCCAAAATGTATGCTCACCCAATTTTCTATTAGAGTTTGTTTACGATTTATTATTTGTAAGCCCGCCGCTCCATTTCTTGCAGAACGATCTTTATAAGCCTGGGCTGCGGGGATATAATATTGCTCAGTATATTCTTTTAAAGTACGATTGGTAGAAAACTGAGGTGTAAGCCCGGCCATACTTTTACGCATTTTCGAAGTCCATTGCATGGGTATTCCTTTTTCATTTCTATCATAAAATGCAGGGATAACTTCAGTTTCCAGTAAATGATAAAGTTGATTAGCTTCCTGCGCATCCCATTCGGGGCTCTCTCCATGTTCCTTTCTATCGCCCAATGCCCAGCCTACTTCAGGAGTATACGCTTCATCCCACCAGCCATCCAGCTCAGAAAAATTAATAACGCCATTTACAAGCGCTTTCATTCCGCTTGTTCCCGAAGCCTCCCACGGACGCCTTGGCGTATTTAACCATAAGTCAACACCCTGTACCATTTGCTCCGTTAAGAAAATATCATAGTCACTTAAAAAAACAACGTGTGAACGTACTTCAGGTCTTCTGCTAAATATTACCCATTCCTGTATAAGTCCATGTCCCGTCCTATCTGCCGGATGCGCCTTACCCGCTATTACAATTTGAACTGGTTTGACTGGATTTGTCAAAATGCCAATCAGCCTTTCTTTGTCATGCAAAAGCAGGTTAGGTCTTTTATATGTAGCAAAACGGCGGGCAAAACCCAGCGTAAAAGTTTCCGGTTCAAACAATTGCTTTGCTTGCTGTACTTCTTCTGCCGTACCTCCAGATACTTCTACAAAAGGCGGTAACCGCTTACGGATAAATTCAATAAAATTTTTCCGGGCGGCAGTGCGCATCTCCCAAAGTCTTTCATCGGTTACCTTCTTTAGGTGATCATGAAGTCCTTCTCCAATCCCCAACCAACGGTCTTTTCCACAGGCTTCTGTCCATAAATCGTCGGCTGCTTTGGAATCCCAGCTACGCATATGTACTCCATTGGTAACATAACCAACAGGTATTTCAATATCAGGCCAATGAGGAAAGAGCGGACGGAATAATTCCCGGCTTTTGCTTCCATGCAAACGGCTCACCCCATTGACAGCACCAGAGCCATGAACGGCGAGGTAAGCCATATTGAATGGTTCTGAATTATCAAATGGGTTTACACGCCCAAGAGCCAGAAGATCATCAAAAGAAATTTTCAATTCATGCTTTGCATATTCAGATAAATATTGCGCAATCAGGTTAGGTTCAAAGCGATCAAAACCTGCAGATACCGCAGTATGTGTAGTAAAAAGATTTCCAGTTCTGGTTACTGATAACGCAGCATCAAATGGCAGGCCCGTTAATTTCATAAAATCATTGGCACGTTCCAATATTGCAAAGGCGGCGTGCCCCTCATTGAGATGGCATACTTCGGGTTCAATATCCAGTTCTTTAAGTAGACGCCAACCTCCAATACCGAGAATCATTTCCTGTTGTAGGCGTAGTTCCGGACCACCCCCATATAGTTCGCTGGTGATGCTCCTATATGGCGGAAAATTGGCAATATCATTACTATCCAAAAGATATAGCCTGATATTGCCGATCTGTACTTCCCAGGTACGCAGCCATACGGAATATCCCGGGAATGAAATCTGCAAACGCAACCATTCACCATTAGGTTTACGAAGAGGCATAATGGGTAACTGACCGGGATCATTGTATGGATAAAATTCCTCCTGGCTTCCATCTTTCCCAATCACCTGGCGGAAGTATCCCTGTTGGTATAACAATCCCACAGCAACAATAGGCACACCCATATCGTTGGCGGCTTTGAGTTGGTCGCCAGCTACATTACCAAGTCCGCCGGAATAAATCGGCAGTCCTTCACATAACATATATTCCATGCTGAAATAAGCGACACAGCTTAATGCGGTATTTGTATGATTCTTCTGAAACCAGGTTAATGAATTTTTAGAATCATCATTCTCATCTAAGATTCTATTCAGCTTTTGGCGGAATTCAGGATTCTTTAATTTAAGTTCCAATTGTGTTTGTGAAACCGTTTGCAAAATAATCCAGGGATTACGCGTCATTTCCCATAAAGCCGGATCCAGTTGTTGCCATATTTCATCGGCCGCATGATTCCACGACCAGCGTATATCAAAGGCAAGCTGTGCTAAT
>JBBRJE010000307.1:0-3990 GCA_038219845.1 Bacteroidia bacterium | reverse complement strand
TATTATCGAAACCAATACATTCAACTGCCAGGTGGTTTCACTTGAAGATTATGATATGCAAAGCCTGGCCCGCGAACTTAACCTGGAAGCTGCCAGAATCGCCCGTAAGGCGGCCGATGAATACACTGCAAAAGATCCTTCCAAGCCACGTTTTGTAGCAGGCGCTATAGGGCCCATGAACAGAACTTTAAGCTTGTCGCCCGATGTGAATCGTCCGGAATTCAGAACGGTAACATTCGACTATGTGAAAGATGCGTACAAAGAACAGGTGTTGGCTTTAATGGAAGGTGGTGTGGATCTGCTCTTGATTGAAACAATATTTGACACATTGAATGCCAAAGCTGCCATCTATGCCTGCCTGGAAGTATTTGATCAAACAGGAAATGAGCTTCCGATTTCTATTTCCGGAACCATTACCGACGCCAGTGGACGTACCTTATCCGGGCAAACTATAGAAGCATTTTATACTTCCATAAAGCATTCCAATCCAATAAGTGTAGGCATTAATTGCGCCCTGGGCGCCAGCGCCATGCGGCCCTATTTGGAATCGTTGTCGGATCATGCAAATTGCTTTGTGAGCTGTTATCCCAATGCCGGCTTACCCAATGAATTTGGAGAGTATGATGAAACGCCTCATATGATGTGCGAACAGATCGAAGATTTTTTAAAGGCGGGCTTTATCAATATTATCGGTGGATGCTGCGGCACCACCCCGGCGCATATAAAAGAAATTGCAGAACACGCGGCGAAATATGAACCCAGAAAAGTAAAACAGGAAAATAACTAACAACATTGTTAGTTACAACATTGTTAGTTACAACATTGTTAGTTATCTTTGTAAGATGAAAGCACCATTCGATTACGGGAAAGTTATAGCGCAGGATTTCTTTACCAATCGCACCAAAGAAATAAAGCGATTGGAAAATAATTTCATTAATAAGATCCATACTATGCTAATAGCACCCCGCCGCTGGGGGAAATCCTCTCTTGTAAAATACTGTGCTGACAGGCTGGTACGTAAAAACAAAAAATTCAAAGTATGTTATATCGACCTGTTTAATGTGGTGAACGAAGAAGAGTTTTTTAAGGAATTGTCAGGGGAAGTGATGAAAGCCACATCCAATAAATTTGAGGAATTCATGCAACAAACGAAGCATTTCTTAAGCGCCTTAAAGCCTTCTGTTTCGTTGGGCGAATTGCCCGGATCCGAATTTGAACTGGAAATTGGCTTTAAAGAAATTAAAAAAAATATCTCCACCCTGCTCGACTTAACCGAAACCATAGCAAAAGCTAAAAACATTACCCTGATCGTATGCATTGATGAATTTCAGAATATTGAGAAATTCAAAGATCCGGAAGGCCTGCAAAAAAAACTACGCGCCCATTGGCAACACCACCAGCATGTGGTATATTGCATTTATGGAAGCAAGCGGCATATGATGATGCATTTGTTTGAAAGTAAGTCGATGCCTTTCTATAAATTCGGGGATACCTTCTACCTGGAAAAAATAAAGCAGGAACACTGGCTTCCTTATATCATTGAGAAGTTTAAATTATCAGGGAAAAAAATCAACGATGTGCAAGCGATAAAAATCGTGCAACTGATGCAGGAGCATCCGTATTATGTGCAGCAACTTTGCCAGATCGTATGGATGAATACAGGCCGTAGTGTAACAGATGCTATTCTTGAGAGTTCCATAGAAGACCTTTTAGACCGGAATGCCGCCCTGTTTCAACGCGATTTTGAAATTCTATCGGAAACCCAGATCAATTTCCTGAAAGCACTCGCCTCCGGAGAAAAGAACTTTTCTTCCCGTGAGGTGCTGGAAACTTATAGGATTGGTACTTCGGCCAATATTCCCAGAGTAACCAATGCATTGGAAAATAAGGAGATTATTGATAAAATGGGAAAGCAGATCGAATTTGCTGATCCCGCATTTGAAGTTTTTTTTAAACGCTTATATAAGATATATTAAAAATAATATATTACCGTTATTACAATGACAGATATAAAATATTTACAATTAAGTGGCTTAGAACCTCTGACAATCACCCCCGAAACTAATTTCGTGAATATCGGTGAGCGAACCAATATTACCGGCAGCAAGGCTTTTATGAAGATGATTTTAGGAGGAGATTATGATAAAGCATTAAGCGTAGCCCGGCAGCAGGTAGAAAATGGAGCACAGGTTATTGATGTGAATATGGATGAAGGAATGCTTGATGGGGTTGCAGCGATGACTAAATTCCTTAACCTTATTGCTTCTGAACCGGATATCTCCAGGGTGCCTGTAATGGTGGATTCATCGAAATGGGAAATTATTGAAGCCGGCCTGAAATGTATGCAGGGTAAGGGAATTGTGAACTCTATCTCCTTAAAAGACGGGGAAGAAAAATTTATTGAACGTGCTAAAATTATTAAGCGCTTTGGTGCTGCAACGGTAGTAATGGCTTTTGATGAAGAAGGCCAGGCTGATAATTTCGAAAAGAAGATTGCCATTTGTAAGCGCGCCTATGATATCCTGGTCGACCGGGTAAAATTTGCGCCTGAAGACATCATTTTTGATCCGAATATTTTAACCGTGGCCACCGGGATAGATGAACATAATAACTACGCTGTTGATTTTATCAATGCAACGAAATGGATAAAAGAAAATTTACCTTATGCCAAAGTATCGGGTGGGGTGAGTAATATCTCATTCTCTTTTCGGGGCAATGATACTGTGCGGGAAGCTATGCACGCGGCATTTCTTTACCGCGCTATTCAGAACGGGATGGATATGGGTATTGTGAATGCCGGCATGATTGAAGTATATGATGAGATACCGAAAGAGCTATTGGAATTGGTAGAGGATGTTCTTTGGAACCGAAGGCCCGATTCCACCGAACGTTTGGTGAGCTTTGCTGAAACGATTAAGGCCAAAGGAAAAGTAATAGTGGAGGATGAAGCCTGGCGCAGCACCAGCGTGGAAGAACGCCTGAAACACGCCCTGGTAAAAGGCATCACCGATTTTATTGATATTGATACAGAGGAGGCGAGACAAAAAAGCGACCGGCCTTTAGATGTGATTGAAGGGCCCTTGATGGCGGGAATGAGTGTGGTAGGAGATTTATTTGGCGCCGGTAAAATGTTCCTACCCCAGGTGGTAAAAAGCGCCCGCGTGATGAAAAAAGCGGTGGCCGTTTTAACTCCTTATATCGAAGCACAGAAAAAGGAAGGCGCCAGCAGCTTCGCCGGACGGATATTAATGGCAACGGTAATAGGCGATGTGCATGATATTGGTAAAAATATTGTAGGCGTTGTTTTAGGCTGTAATAATTATGAGATCATTGATATGGGGGTGATGGTTTCTGCAGATAAGATATTAACGAAAGCAAAGGAGATCAATGCGGATATTATTGGCTTAAGTGGCTTGATCACTCCGAGTCTGGACGAGATGGTACATGTGGCCAAAGAAATGGAACGCCTCGGATTCACCATTCCCTTATTGATTGGAGGAGCAACAACATCGCGCATACATGCGGCTGTGAAAGTAGATCCGCATTATAGCGGTTCGGTGGTGCATGTGCTTGATGCTTCGCGGTCGGTGCCGGTGGCAAGTAATTTATTGGGAGAAGATACCGGCCCTGTTTTTCATACAAATATTAAAGCGGAATATGAGAAAATGCGTGAGGAGCATAAAAACAGGAGAGATACTAAAACTTTTGTCCCCATTGAAAAAGCCCGCGAACAAAAAATAAATATCGACTGGAATAAAGCAGAGATCCACGAACCCAACAAACCAGGGATCACTGTTTTTGAAGATTATGATCTAAAAGAACTGGCAGAAGTGATAGACTGGACGCCATTTTTTAATACCTGGGAGATGTATGGGAAATATCCCACGATCTTAAAAGATGAAAAAGTAGGCGTAGAAGCAACGAAATTATTTAATGATGCCAAAGCATTGCTGAAAAAAGTAATAGATAATAAAATCCTTAAAGCCAAAG
>JBBRJE010000306.1:0-3995 GCA_038219845.1 Bacteroidia bacterium | reverse complement strand
GAATATCCGCGTCGTATCCGGCAAGTCCTGATCGTTGGTATTGATCGTGATGCATATCTGCTGGCCCGCACAGGCTTCATACGTGAAGGGCCCCGAAGTGGTCGGGGCCTTATTATTGCAGTTCTGTACTATGGCAAACTGTAGGTCCCGGGCGGTCTTGCCGATCACCTTATAAACCCCGGTATTGTCCTTGCGCCATTCTGTTACCATGATCTTAAGCACGGTAATCTGAACCTGCATCGGGCGAAAGCACATATCACCGCTCAGTGCATCCAGGTTAAAGCCTGTAGGAGGATTGGCATTGGGATTGGGGTTATTGTTTCCAAGGCAGGTAAGCGGGTAAGTATAGCTCCAGGGTGAGGAATAACTGCCACCGCCGAGAGGAGGGGCCATCGCATAGGACAGGGAATCGTCATCCAGATCCACCACCCCGTGGTTAAAGCATACATCCTGGCCAGCGCATTTAATCGCAATCGGAGCATTCTTAAATGTAGGACCGTTATCACAAGGGCTAACACAACGGTTCAGCCATGACTCGGTTAAAAAATTCTGATCTGCATAGCCTGTAGTGATATTGCTATTGCGGGCTTGTTGTTCCCAATGTAATTTATACCAGCAGCAGTTAGCATAATTTCCCCCAAGATAAATCTTATATCTCAACGTATGTCTTTCCACACCAAAAGGAATCTGGGCGGTCGACTGTCCCGTTCCTCCGGCCGAAGGACATAATTTTTGTTGCGTTCCGCAGGTGGGTGTGATATCTTCAACCAGGTGCTCCAATAATCCTCCGGCACTTACCGTATAGGAATTGGCGCACGAGTCGCTGGTAATGGTCGGTCCGTAAATACTTAATTGAACGGCCCCATCTGTACAACGCCGGTAAATAACCAGCGTTATTTCAAAAGTGTCATTCCCTAGGCATCTCCATTGCATATCAGCACCCATAAGGTGGGTGGCGTTTGCCTGTTTCATGCCAAAACCTAAAACAAAGAAGGCGAAGACTAAAATAATACGTAAAAACTTTTTCATGACTACTGATGTATATTTTAATTTATAATTTGTGATTAGACCTGTGTAAATCCTGTTTTGATAATATTTTTTGATTTGTACGTTTAGCTTTGCAATTTAATAAAATTCCAACAATTTATTCACATTCAACTTAAAAAATCTTTCTGCTGACGGCAAAGTTTAAACCTGCGGTAAAAGGGGTCACATTTTCGAGTTTGCTCTTAGAAATATTTGTAAGCCATTTATTGTAATAAAGATCAACACCAAAAGCATACTTTGGGGTGAGCGCTATATTCACCCCGAGATCGATACAAACTTCACTTGCATTGGTAATGAAGTCTGATTTTGAAATTGATTTTTGTTCAAGTGTGAGGCTGTTCACTCCCATTCCTTCAGCGGATAATAAGATATCATGAGCACCACCAAAATAAAAGTGAAAAAGTGAGTTAGAGTTCATAAACACATTATAATTTATGCCAAAAGGAATTCGTAAAACATCAATTTGGGTTTTACCTTTTAAGATCGTAGTAACCGGTGTAGGGATTTTCTCGTAGCCGGTGATTCTACCAGTATTATCAGTGGTTGCTCTATCGGTTATATCGAATTCGTAATCAGATTTAAATCCAATTTTATTATACGAAATTCCTCCCTGCAAACTAAAATTCTTGCTAAATTTATATTCCAGTGAAAGTGCAGCGCCGTAGCTTATAATTTTTGCTTCAGCGTTCTGACGGATTTCATCATATTTCTTATTCACAAAAGGAGCAGCTCCGTTATTAAGCTGAAAGCTTCTATAGCTTAACATGGGAGAGAAAGAAACTGCCAGGTATAATTTACCGTTATGAAAATCACTACGCCGGGCTTGCTTATGGGCAGCTGAAGCTGTAGTTGCTTCGATCTTTTTGGGAGATCCGGAGCTGGCAGGGTTGGTTTGGGTAGTATTATTATTGTCCTTCTTATCTGTTTCTTTTCCGATGGCAGGATTTTTATTTTCATCTTTTTTCACCACCTTTTCATGGACAATTTCCGGCTTTGGATTTATTGGAAGAGCTGTAATATTCTCCTTCTCCGGAACGGCAGAAGCCATCAATTTTGTAGCATCTCCAGACTCATTCAGGTGTTGGTGACCCTCATTGAGTGGGGATTTTTCGCCGGTTTCATGTTGTGGTGTTACCGATCCCAAGGTAAGACTACCTGACCCGGTGGAGGATACACCGTGGGCTTTCTGATCTGATGCTGAAGGCGAGTGTATTGAATAGCTGCTTCCGGATTCTGTGGTATTGAACACCAATGCCAAGGTTACCATTCCTCCTAAAAGTAAAAGGGCCATGGCCCACTTAAACAATCCGGTCCCTGCCGTGGGCACCGGTAATGCGGAATTCAGAGATTCCCAGTTCGAGGGAATATCCAATGAGGCGTCGCTCAGTTTGTTTTTCAAAAAATCATCGAACTTGTTCATAATGTACTGCGTTATTTTGAGGCCTTTGGGGCTTATTTTGTTTAACTACACTTTTTTTTTGAAATTCGTCACGGATAATCTGGATTAATTTAACCCGCGCCCTGCTTAATTGAGACTTTGAGGTGCCTTCGCTCATGCCTGTCTGGGTCGCGATTTCGTGATGTGTCATCCCATCGATTGCATACATGTTCAATATCAGGTTGTACTTTTGAGGTAATAAGCTCATAAAATATAGTACTTCCTCCGAACTGATGCGATTCATCCACTGATCCTGCTCTTCATCATCAATTTCGTCTGCATTGGCCGTGTCAATTGGCTCCTGGTAAGTTTCGTCTTCAAATACATGACCTGAAGTACGATTCTTCTTACGAATCTGATTGATGGTGTTATTCCTGATCACAGTGGCGATCCATGCCTCTAAAGGCGCTCCCGGATTAAACTTTCCGAATTCCGTAAAAACTTTCAAAAAACCATCGTGCAGGTAATCGGCGGCCTCTTCTTTGCTGTTGGTGTATCGGTAACAAATTCCAAACATCTTACGGCGATACAGGTCGTATACCTTCTGCATCACGCTCCGGTCCCCACTTTGTATACCTCTGATATTTTCAGCCTCCGAATTTTGCACGTTTTTAAGTGTGTTATATATAGCAGTACAAATAATTTGAAAAAGGTTGCAAAAAAAATTAGCCTTTATGATACTTATCGGTAAAGGCTGACTATTCCTTTGAAAACGAGTCTTTTACCCGTAGGATCTTTAAACCGGATAATATAGACATAATGTCCGCTCGGACATTCCTTCCCATCTGAATATTTGCCCTCCCAGGGCAGCTTTTCATCGTTAGAAAAAAATACATCCTGGCCCCAGCGGTCGTAAATATTCATTTCGAATTTTGTAGTTCCCAATGGGCCAAAGGCTTTAAATATCTCATTATCATAAGGTCCGCTTTTGTTGGGTGTAAAGGCAGAAGGAACGAAGTATTTGTAAACATTATCTACCCTGATTAACATCGAAATGGTGTCTTCGCAGCCAAGGTTGTTAAAAGCGGAAAGAATTACTTTAAACCAACCCGTATCCGTATAGGTATGTGTCGGGGATACCATTGTGGAAGTATTTGCGTCGCCAAAGTCCCAGGTATACGTTGACGCATACTGGCTTTGGTTGGTGAACAGGAATGTAGCTTTCGTAATCTCTGCTTTGGCCTTATCCACTGTAAAACCGGCCAATGGATCGTTGAGCACTACTAATTTTAATGTCGTAAAAGAATCGCAGAATCCATTAAATACGTAAAGTTTTACAGTATAAATCCCGGAAGTATCATAGCTGTAATTTACCGACTGACCAGTAGCTGTATCACCATTTCCAAAATCCCAATGGTAATAGGGATATCCGGAAGTATTGGCGTTAAAAATATAATTCTCATTTATACAAATGGTATCCGTGGTAAAGCCTGGATCTGGTTTGGTAAGGATGCTTATGGTAACCGAATCCACCGCCGTACAATTATTATTTCCGGTGGTTAAATAATAG
>JBBRJE010000305.1:0-4002 GCA_038219845.1 Bacteroidia bacterium | reverse complement strand
CATCACCGCATTAAATGAAGCGGTATCTTCATCAACCAAAAATAATAAATGATCTTTGATCATTTGTCCCTCCGAGGCAAGATCACTGAACAGTTGAATTTTCTCTTCCCAGCCTCGCTTCCCTGCGCTTAAATTAGCGACCATAGTGCCCAATGCCACACCCATGGCGCCCACAGCAGCGCTGATGCTTCCCCCACCGGGAGCAGGCGATTCAGTGGCCGTTTCATCAACGAAAGCATTGAGCGTCAAATTTACCAATGGGTTATTTTTGGAATTACGCATGACGTATTCAATTATATTTTTATCTGCCTCGAAAGGCACCAGGTCATCAAGACCTAAGGATTTCACTGCGATATGTATCTTTTCTCTCTCATTTACGCCCGTGCTCCTCCCTTGTTTTTTAAGATAGTACTCACCGGCATCTGTCAATGCCTTTAATGGGATCAAGCCCACCAGCTCGCTGCCGGTGACGCGTAAGCCCCGCCTGATGGCACTATCACAGCAGGCGTCGAAGCATTGATGAACACTTGTTACATTATAATTGGTAAGATTAATGCTTACCTGTGCAATATCATATTCTTCAATAAACCATCCAATAGCTTTACATTCCTTCAATAGTCCGGGAATGCGCACGGGTTCACCTTTAGCATCCAATTCTATTTCTCCTGTTATCGGGTTGCCTTTGCGTTTCACACGTCCATTTTCACGGATATCAAAAGCAATGCTATTGGCCAGCCTGGTGGATTTGGTATTTAAATTTACATTATAGGCAATCAGGAAATCCCTCGCGCCGATCACGGTCGCCCCGGCTTTTTTGTTCATAATCGCAGGGCCATAATCGGGCTTCCACTCCGGCAATTTAATTTTATTGAAAAAGCCTTCATATTCACCCGCCCGAATCACACTCAGGTTTTTGCGTACTTCATTTTTTTGTGCAGCTTCATAAAGATAAACCGGGATCTCCAACTCTTGTCCTACACGCGCTGCCAATTTAAGAGCATAGGCCGCAGTTTCTTCCATAGAAATATTGCTTACCGGTATAAATGGGCAAACATCTGTGGCGCCCATACGAGGGTGCTCTCCGTGATGGCGGCTCATATCTATTAATTCAGAGGCTCTGCGAATAGCTTTAAAAGCGGCTTCTACAACGGCATCCGGGCTGCCAACAAAGGTTACCACAGTTCGGTTGGTGGCTTTGCCGGGATCAATATCCAATAACTTCACTCCCTCGGTGTTTTCAATTTCATCAGTTATCTGCCTGATAATGGTTAAATCGTTGCCTTCGCTGAAATTGGGAACACATTCTATAATTTGTTGCATGAGCCTGGATGTTTTGGCAAAAATAACTATAGAAGCATATTCGCGGTAATTTATTTAGACAAGCAAAATTGATCATAGAAGGCTGATTGTCACCAATTGTAAGATTTTTACTTTTTTATTGGTTAATTAGAAACTATTACTAAATTTGCATTAAATACAATTAAATTAAACCACCACTAATATTCCTCACACCATGAAAACCATTAAGACTTTATGTATTGCCGTTATTGCAATATTTATGTTCAGTAACGCCAGTTGCAACAAGAAAATCAAATTAGAAAAAGATTTCACTACCGCAGCAGTAACGCTTTCAGCCAATCCGCAGGCTGCCGGAACTTTTGATTTTAGTGATATAGTAGCTTTTGACTTAAAGAAAACTTTGGAAGATAATAATCTTACCTTGGATAATGTTACGAGCATTGACCCACAAAGCGCTACAATTACGATTATTGACGGCACAAATCCTGCAGTTACTTTTGATATCATTGATAAAGTAAGTGTTGAGCTGGCTTCTGCCACTGTTACTAACCAAAGAGTTGCATTTAAAGATCCTGTACCTCATACTGGTGTAAAAGTGCTCTCACCTGATGTTGATCCAAATACTGATGTATTGGGATTGGTTGCCTCCGATATGATTACCTATCATTTCAAAGGTACATTGAACGCCCCTTTAACTCACGCAGTACAGGTTAAAATGGAAATTACCTGGCACGTGGTTGGAGAAGTTCCAATTCACTAGTAGTTATCATACAATAAAAAAGGGATGTAAATATTTTTACATCCCTTTTTCTATTTATAAAAAATCAGCTAGACTTCTACCTTGCTCTTTTCAATCATCTTTCGCATATTAATGATCGCGTAACGCATACGACCCAAGGTGGTGTTAAGATTGCTGTTCATTGTTTTAGCGATCTCATTGAAGCTCATATCCGCATAATGACGGAGAATGAGCACCTCTCTTTGCTCTTCCGGAAGCAATAAAATAAACTGTCGAATCGTTTTCGCGGTCTCTCGCTGTTCAAGCTGATTAGAGATCAAGGTGCTTGTATCTTGATTTTGTAATTGCGTATAATCATTGTCCTTCAATTCATAGAAGGAGTTTCGGCGACGATTAAGCCGGTAATAATCAAGTGCCAGGTTTCGGCCAATGGAAACAATCCATCCGGATACTTTTCCCATTTCCTTGTAATTGGAATTACGAAGCTGGTTGGCTGCCTTAATAAATGTATCCTGGAAAATATCTTCCGCCACTTCTTTGTTATTGACGACAAAGTATATTGAGGAAAATACTGAACGCTTGTAGCGCTCAATCAATACATTAAATGGTGCATCCTGACCCTGCTGGTAGAGTCGCACTAATTCCGTGTCGCTTAAACAGAGAAAATTCATAATGGTTAATGAAATTAAATTAATCGTTCAAAAAAAAAGTCTAAGCGTAATTTTGATGCTATACCGTTGTAATTAAATTGTGTAGAAAGGATTTAATTGAGGTAAATATGCTGCATCTATAGGGTTTGCGGTATGTTTAAGGATTTAACGTATTACGAATTAAGTCATTTACTTTCATATTTCCAAATTTTATTTATTTTAATTGCATTTCAATTTGGCAAAATTTTTGTTTCTTTGTATTTGTATTAAAAAAGATGTGCTATGAGAAAGTTATTTTTACTTTTATTATCCCTTATTATTATTTCACAATCGGCATGGTCGCAGAAGATGTATACCATTTCGAATAAGAATGTGAAAACATGGATTTCAATAAATGACGGAGCGGTTAATTGTTATAGTAAATTAACCAATACTTCCGCCAATCCGGGTGATACATTATTCACCTGGGAATATTTAGATGTAAATGCACCTGCGAGTTGGACCCTCGGCTTTTGTGCTTTACCTGCATGTTATACAGTTCCTGCAACATCGAAGGCAGATTTTTATGTTGGAATAAATAAAACCATTGACTTTGATTGTACCCATAGTTTTGGAGCTTATCCTAATTATGTACCGGGAAAAGGTATCGCTCGCTTTCTTATTTACCGCCCCGGTGCTCGTTCCATGGCTGATACAATAAGCTTTGAAGGCACTGCTGCCGGTACTGGGATTAAGACTGCTTCAAAATCGATTGAGGCTTCCATTTCTCCCAATCCTGTAAAAAATGATTTGATACTTACCTTATCGGATCTTAATATTTCCTCTTTATCCATTATAAATCTGGTGGGAAAAGAAGTGATGTTGCTTGATGTGAAAGGAGCAAAGACATTTGACGTAAGCACCCTTCCCAACGGTATTTATTTTCTCCATATAACTAAAGGAGAAGCCACTTTCAATAAAAAGTTTATTATTTCAAGATAAGAGTTAAAAAGAATAAAACCGGGTTGATCTATCTCAGCCCGGTTTTTTTATGCCGGTGTTTTTCTGAACATATTCCAAAGCTTATCTTATCTTATTTCATATTAGCCCTAAATATTCCAAAATTTAATAGAGTAATTGATTCTCGCATAGCTGCAGGAATTTACACTGTCCCGGCAAAGCGCGTGTTAGCACTTTGTAATACTCCCCAAAAATAGGGCCAGTGGTTTAGTTAAAAAAATCTTTAATTTTACTACACCAAATGACCAAACAAACACGACGTAAATTTACTCCTGAATTCAAGGCCAAAGTTGCCTTAGAAGCAATTAAAAACCA
>JBBRJE010000304.1:0-4010 GCA_038219845.1 Bacteroidia bacterium | reverse complement strand
AAATTTATAGGTAAACCCGTATATGGGTATTTCTACTTTTACAACTTTATTTTGACTTTAGAAAAGAAAGGCTGCAAATGAAATTTAAATATTTCCACAAATTGAAATGAACCGAGCCTACGGCTCTTGCTAATCAGTAGTCACATCTTTATTCACGGACTCAAGTCCGTGGTTACAAAATGATCCTAGCCTTCGGCTCTTTTATCGCGTACATTCCTTTTATAAATGAACTTAAGAGGTAGAGAACTATCAAAATGGATTTACATCAGCACTATCAAATTCCGAATAACCCCTCAGGTTCGGCTGAATTTATTTCATGATCATTCTCAGCCAGGCTTCATAATATATTCAAAAGAAAATTACATTTGCTTTTTTATAAATTTATCATGCCCACAGAAATAAGAGATCTCGAGCCCAAACGAATATGGAATAATTTCGCCGATTTAAATGCCGTTCCACGCGCCTCCAAAAAAGAGGAGAAAGTGATTGAATTCATTATGAAATTCGGGACGGCACTTGGCCTGGAGACGTTTGAAGATGAAATTCATAATGTCATCATCCGCAAACCTGCCAGCCCAGGGATGGAAAATCATAAGCCCATTATAATGCAATCACACCTGGATATGGTGCATCAAAAAAACGGCGATGTGAATTTCGATTTCGACCGGCAAGGTATAGATATGTTGGTGGACGCTGATTGGGTGAAGGCCAATGGGACAACGCTCGGTGCAGATAATGGTATCGGTGTAGCCACCATTATGGCGGTGCTGGAGAGTACAACAATAGCGCATCCACCCCTGGAAGCCTTGTTCACTATAGATGAAGAAACAGGGATGACGGGGGCCCTGGGTTTGAAAGCTGGAATATTAAAAGGTAAAATATTGCTCAACCTGGATACCGAGCAGGATGATGAAATTGATATCGGCTGCGCCGGCGGGGTAGATGTGACAGCAACCCGAAGCTATGTTATGGAAGAACCTCCCAAAGAATCTAAAGCTTATACCATCACCGTTAAAGGCCTGAATGGCGGGCATTCTGGCATGGATATCCACAAAGGCTTAGGCAATGCGAATAAGATAATGAACCGCCTCTTATACCATGGATTGAATAAATTTGGTCTCAGGATAGTAGAAATAAATGGCGGTAGCTTACGCAATGCCATACCAAGAGAAAGCACGGCCATCTTTATTATCGAGGAAAAATCTGAAACTAATTTTTTAGCTTCCATTGCAAAAGAAGTGGAAGATATAAAAACAGAATTTCATAATGAACCAAAGCTTGAGATCGTGATTCAAAATACTACGATGCCGTCACGTATTATGGAAACGGAGGCACAGGAAAAAATAGTGAATGCTTTGTATGCCGCCCCCAATGGCGTTTACCGCATGAGCACCGATATCCCTGATTTAGTGGAGACATCAAATAATGTAGCCAGAGTTGTCATTAAAGATGGAGAAATTTCCATCGGGTGTTTAACACGTTCCTCCATTGAGAGTTCTAAATATGACCTGGCCAATGCGCTCCATGCATGTTTTCAGCTCGCAGGCTGCACCATCGTTTTTTCGGGAGCGTATCCGGGCTGGACACCTAATATTAAATCTGAGATCCTGGATTTACTGGAGAATATTTACGAAAAGCTTTACCATCATAAGCCCAAAGTAGTTGCCTGTCATGCAGGATTGGAATGTGGAATCCTGGGAACCAATTACCCCGGAATGGATATGATTTCCTTTGGGCCAACAATCCTCGGCGCCCATTCCCCGGATGAAAGAGTGAGTATCTCATCAGTTCAAAAATACTGGACCTTTGTAATGGAAATCCTTAAAAATATTCCTGAGGCCTAGCTCTTAAGGAAGAAGATAGCTTGTGATTGAGGGCGCTTGACAAATAGCGTTCCGTTAATAATCATTCCTTCGTTCTGGTGGTCAATTCACGATAAATTTTTTGCACCAGCCTTGCTTAGGTTGCGGATAATCTTTATTTCCAGTCGGATTCACCTTCAAACTCCACGGATTCCGCCGGACTTTCCTTTTGCATTTAAATATTTTTTTTGGGATTATGGCTTATTTTATGAACATATTACGAAATTTTTTATTATTTTTGAAAATAGATTTTTTATTTATTGCTCTTTTTGTCTATAAAAAGCGTCAGAAACAGGAGATCTTAAAATTTTCAAAAACAAAAAACCTGGATCATTAACATTCTTCTAAACATGAAAAACCTCTATCTCAAAAAACTCTGCATTAGTTTTATTTCAATTTTTATTTTATCATTTGCAACGATTGCACAATCCAATCATACGGTTTCATTCAGTGGAGCGACGGGTGATTTTAATGCAGCCGAAAAATATTCGGCGTCAAACAACGTAGATTATTATATTACCTATGATGCTACTTACGTTTATTTTGGAGCCTTTAGGACTGATAGTAATACTTGGGGTTCTGGTGATCACTTTACCATTTACATTGATAAAGACCCAACTACGAATGTAACCTCCAGTGGGAGTGGAACGACAATCGGTGTAAATTGGGATAACAATACGCCAACCTTGCCAATCCGGGCAGACTATAGGATTGCCATAAGGGCAAATTCAAGCGGTGAAAGTTTCTTAAGTACTTACAGTGGTGGTTCATGGACAACTGGAGGTACAAATGGACAGGGATGGACTAAAAACACCTCTACCTCAACAAATGGTGGATTAGAAGTGAGAGTGCCATGGAGTGATTTAGGAAATCCTGATGCAATATACTTCACAATGTATTCTTCGTACAATGGTGGATTTTTCGCCCCTGCACCCGGGTCTTTCTCAGGAACTACCTTAAGTAGTTACTTTGGCGGTATTGGAATTAGCAGTAATGATTGTATTCCTATTAATACTACAAATACGCCCATCACGGCCTTAATGAGCAACGGGGTTCCTACAGCCGGGGCTTTATACGGGAAGGTAGTTGTTACTACTGGAACTGTTACTGCCACAAATAATTTTAATATTGCTCCGGGTGGTTCAATTCAGGTTTCAGGCGGAACATTTGATATTTCAGGGCGGTCCATTCAATTGGGTGGCAGCTCCGCAGGCACAGGAAAAGGAACTACGATTAATACTTCAGGATCTGGAACCCTTAGCTCCAGTTCGGCGACTACTTTAAATTTTATGGGGGAAGGAAATATAACTGGTAATAATCTTTCTACGGCTGCACAAATAAACATCAACCGGAAGTTTACTCCTCTTGCAAGCGGAGGACTAACCATATCCAATGCAGGGGTATTACAAATAAATGCCAGTGCTTATGTGAATACAAATGCTCCAACGTATGCCAGTGGATCTCTATTAAAATATAATTCGGGCACATCACCCTATAGCCGGGCAGCAGAGTGGAATGCCATTTCAGGCGCTGGCTATCCGTATAATGTGCAGGTGAGTAATGCTACAAGTTTAGATGTTGGAAGCAATACAGCTTCTACAGCACAACAGATTGCAGGGAATTTAACAGTTGATGCTGGTTCAGGATTTTATATGGATTATGGATCAAATGATATGAGCCAAGCGGTAACTGTTTTGGGTGATATCAATTTAGCCGGAAATCTATCTTTATCAGATAATACAGGTGGAGACATAAAATTGAGCGGTAATTGGACCAGGACCAGTGGAACTTTCGCTCCCAAATCCAGAGCCATATTTTTTAATGGATCAGGCAATCAAACAATAAATTCTACAGGCGGTGAAACATTTGATTATGTAATTCTGGATAAGCCTTCCGGTAATTTAATTGCAGGAAGCAATATTGCCATTAACCAGACATTCACTTTAACATCGGGCTTGTTTTTATTGGGTAATTATAACTTGACACTCGGCAGTGCCTCCACCATTTCAGGCTCTCCTTCAGCCTCCAATATGATAGTAACGAATGGAACAGGTCAAATGATAAAAACTTTTTCTTCTACCGGTAGTTTTACTTTTCCTATTGGTGATACTACAGGTACCGCTGAATACTCTCCGGTTACACTAAATT
>JBBRJE010000303.1:0-4017 GCA_038219845.1 Bacteroidia bacterium | reverse complement strand
GAATCCTTAATATTCCTGGGATTGAGATTTAGATAAAAAGAGTCATCCGCCCTCACTTACCGGTTGTTCAAATAACGATAAAACGTTTTGGCCTGAATCCCTAAATCAAAATTGAATCCATATAAAAAAGTTTCATTTTCAAGGAAATAATTCAGGAACGAAGCCGAATCAAATACGGTCGTTCTTTTATAAATTATATCTCCAAACAAATAATTCATATTAGCTCCTACAGAAATATCTGGCGTGAGCTTATATGCAGCTCCAATATATGCTTTATTGATTCCTCCTTCTCCCTGGTAATAATCGGTATGTGAGGAAGGATCCGGGAATTTCCTGCTGATATTATATCCTGAATAAGTATAAGGCAGCAAGCCAATGCTTAAACCTGCATTGTTCTTTCTTCCCAGGGGGACGGCCAGATTAAGCGCCCCGAAGTTATAGGTCTTATAATCATTATACCCAACGCTATCGTGCAGGGTGCTGAGCTTTCCATAAATATTAAACTCGAAATTCACCACCCTGTTGCCTGTATAGGATGCCGGGTTAAGCGTATTGATATAATTACTATTGTTAAGGCCCTGGCTGATTCCGCCCATGCTACGGCTATACACGCCTTGTTGGGGGGCCGACAAGCCAATGCCGTAGAATGAATAAGGAGAGGTGGTATTGGTTTGGGCTGTTAATCCAAAAGTTAATATCAAAAGAACAGAGAATAAATAATTACGCATTATGAAGTAAAATTTCATTTAGCCCGGTTAAAACTAAATTAGGGGCGGCAAAGATGCTATTTTTAAGGCGCTTCGCCAAGAAAGAACGATCGCCGCCGGTAAGTAAAATATTTAAATTTTTAAAATGTGAGGAATAATAATTTATTGCTCCCGCTATTTCAAAACATATATTATTCAATACCCCGGCATTCATACTTTCTTCTGTGCTTTTTCCTGTGATACGCACAGGCTTGCGATTGGTTACATAAGGCAATTTTGCGGTAAACTCATGCATGGCCTTATAACGCATCTCCACGCCGGGTGCAATGGCTCCTCCACGATACACTCCCTTTGCTGTAATGATATCGAAAGTGATGCAGGTCCCGGCATTGATGACCAATGAATTCTGATGTGGAAATTTAATGAAGGCTGCAACAGCCACCGCGATCCGGTCGCCTCCCAGGGTTTCTGGGGTTTTGTAATCAAGCCTCAGAGGAATTGGGGTAGTATGGGATAAAATTATTGTGGGTAGCTTATTTTCTATGAGAGCCAGACATGCTTCCGGTATCTCCCTGACGCTGGAAATGATAGCCTGTTTCGGTTTGTAGGTGAGTAGCAGCGTTTTCAAAAGCTTTAATTCAAATCCATCAGAAACAAGCTTCGCAACAAGTTTCCTATTTTTGAATAAAGCATATTTAATCTTCGTATTACCGGCGTCAATGCATAGTTGCATAGGGCGAAGGTAAGGAATAGTGCCCAGAGCATATTATTGCCTGAATCAGGATTTCAAGGAAGATCCTTTGGGGTCTTTCCGGATTTGATGTGTGGGTATTAAAGCAGTGTTAATTATCTGTGCACCTGTATGCTCTTCCAGAGGAACAATTTGTGGATAGAAATGGTGAAGGTTAGAGTCATACCTTCCATCGGAAGGTTTTGTGCCATGAATACGAGATTAATAGGGTGCATCCCAAATTGTCGCTTCAGGGGTTTTAAAAAGAGCCGTTAGGCTCGGGTCATTTTGTAACCGCGGACTTCAGTCCGTGGAAAGATGCGCTCCTGATTACAAGAGCCGTAGGCTCGATTCATGTAAGACCAGCTGTATATTTCCCCAATCTAATATGACCCGAGCCTACGGCTCTCAGTGATTCTTGCCGTTTTGTCCACAGACTGAAGTCCGTGGTTACAAAATGACCCGAGCCTCCGGCTCTCTTATTTTAAGCGAACACATCAAATCCCGATTAACCGATTTTGCTAAATGACAATTTGGGATGCACCTGATTAATACCATCCTGAAATACCATCCTTTTGAAACCACCTTTCCATAGATAACAAATTTGAACAACTATATACCAGCAAAGAAATAAAAAAGCCGCCTCAAAAAAGAAGCGGCCTTTCACTATTAAAATTAAGCAGGATTTAGTACCTGTACATATCATTTTTAAAGGGACCGGTAACTTTCACCCCTATATAGTCAGCTTGTTCGGTATCCATCACTTCCAGCTTAGCGCCTACATGGGCTAAATGAAGATAAGCTACCTTCTCATCCAATACCTTTGGCAATACATAAACCTCGCAGGAATAGTTGGCGTGATTTTGCCATAATTCGAGCTGGGCCAGGGTTTGATTCGTAAAGGAATTGCTCATCACAAACGAAGGATGGCCCATGGCACAACCTAGGTTCACTAATCGCCCTTCGGCCAATACGATGATATCTTTCCCATCGATGGTGTACATATCCACCTGGGGTTTGATGGTATTCATGGTGCTGCCATAATTCTTATTCAGCCAGGCCATATCAATTTCATTATCAAAATGACCGATATTACATACGATGGCTTTATCGCGCATCGCACGGAAATGGCGTTCTTTGATAATATTCACATTGCCTGTGGCAGTCACAAATATTTGCGCATGGTTCACGGCTTCATCCATCGGCATCACCTGGAAACCATCCATAGCAGCCTGCAAGGCACATATCGGATCAATTTCGGTGACGATAACGCGGCAACCCGCTCCCGCCAAGGAAGCTGCCGAACCTTTGCCTACATCGCCATAACCTGCAACTACAGCCACTTTTCCGGCCATCATAATATCTGTCGCACGACGGATTGCATCCACTAAGCTTTCTTTGCAGCCATATTTATTATCGAATTTCGATTTGGTAACCGAATCATTGATATTAATCGCAGGAATTAATAAAGTTCCTTTTTTCATGCGCTCATATAAGCGATGAACACCGGTGGTTGTTTCTTCAGATAATCCCTTAATATCTTTAGCCAGCTCAGGGTATTTATCAAACACCATATTGGTCAGGTCGCCCCCGTCGTCGAGGATCATATTTAAGGGCTTGCCCTCACTGAATGCATGCAGCGTTTGCTCAATGCACCAGTCGAATTCCTCATTATTCATTCCCTTCCAGGCATATACAGGCACGCCTGCGGCAGCAATAGCAGCAGCGGCATGATCCTGGGTGCTGAATATATTACAAGAGCTCCAGGTCACCTCTGCACCCAGATGAACCAGTGTTTCAATTAATACCGCTGTTTGGATAGTCATATGCAGACATCCTGCGATGCGTGCTCCGGCCAATGGTTTGCTATTGCCAAATTCTTTGCGGAGAGACATCAAGCCAGGCATTTCTGCTTCGGCTAATGTTATTTCTTTTCTACCCCATTCGGCTAATGAGATATCTTTTACTTTGTATTTAGGTGCGGTTTGTGCGCTCATAAAGATATGGTTTAATTGTATTGAATTTCGAGGCGCGAAGATAAGGAATTAAGGGCAATTTTCATCCTCTTATTTTAAAGCTTTCCTAGCTTTTGTTTGTGCTGAAATGGGAGCAGGAATTTCAATAATCACCTGCATTTCCCCTTCTTTAATAATTCCCACCAACGTTTTCATGTTTCGGGTTGTATAATCAGATAAGCACTTTGAAGGATTATACCGAAAATCCAAATTAATGAGTAAGCAAAATAAATCAATACATTCCTCCATGAAAACCAATAAAAATACACAGATCCTGATTTTAATAGTTGCCTTCATTTTTAGCAGTTGCCGGAAAAATGAAGTGATCAATATTGATAATACCAAACCGGGAGTCGTCACTCCATATACATCATTTAGCACAAAGTTTTTTAAAGAAAACATTGTCCCCTCTCAATTTTTTACCTTTATTAATAGGAGCATTAATTAGGTCGTATATATGAAATAATTTTTGTAACTTTGCTTCATGCAAAAAAAGGAGGTTAAAAAGCGAGGCAATCAAGAGGCTCAAGAGGCCATAAGAATAAAAGTTGTAGAGTATTTACAA
>JBBRJE010000302.1:0-4036 GCA_038219845.1 Bacteroidia bacterium | reverse complement strand
CCCTGGATTCAGGTTCGATTCCTGACGAGGCCACACTGCCCAAGTAAAACACTATTCACGGGGTTTGTAAGGGACTGATGTTGGAGATTGCTGAGCTATATGGAATTAAAAGTTTCATCAAAAGCAGTTTCATACCATTTGAGTGGTTTTATTGCTGGCTTTTTTTCAATTACATTTCCTGAATTTACCATTATTGCATCTGCATTGATTAGCCTGGCATAATGCAACGCCTAACTGTTCTGGATTTTTCAATCAAGGATTTTACATTATACCGTTATATTGCCAAAGGTCTTTACCAGTTTAAGCGACTCCAGCAGCAGATGGAATTTTTCTGCTTTTATCTTTTCTGTTTTGTCGGCAATAGATACAAAATGAATTTTTATTTTATGCTCCACAGCAAAATTCAGGATGGCATTGATCCTTTTTTCCGGAATGCAGTTGCTTACCGGGATGACCACATTTTGCCAGTGAAAAATAGCCAGGGCTCCATGAAGGATCGTAATTACAGGAATTTTCGACGAGGTTGTTATATGCCTTGCAGTGCTTCCAATCAACTTTTTAAGCCAGTTTCGGCTTTCGGAGATTCCCAATACTATAAAATCGATCCCTTGAGCGTCAGCATATTTATTTATTTGATGAACAAGGCTACCCTCCTGCATACTCAATATAATCTTAATGTCATATTCCGCTTCCAGCGTATTTTTCCACCTGACCAGGATTTTCATTCTTGCTTCCCTTGTTTCCTTATTGGCAAAAGGAGAAGAAAAAAAGACCTTGTGCGGATTAAATAATCCAAAGGATGAATAATTGATTACATGCAGTAAGTGAATTGTTGCCCCATTTTTAGCAGCCAATGCTGCCGCGTGCCTTAAAGCTGAGAAGGAAAGCTCTCCAAGGTCAACCGGAACCAATATTTTCTTAATTGCAATATCCATACAAAAATTATTAACAGCAATATAAAACCTTGACATCAGTGATTGCTTAGAATAAGATTAGAATGGCATTAGAAAAAGGAAAAGCAGGGAGTGGAACTATAATTTATTTTAGCTTGCCCGCTTAAATCTATTTGATTGTCCTGTATAAAAACATGGGATACAGAAATTTTACCTAAAGACTTGAATGTATACCGGGATGAAGCAATTTGTAATCATTTTCAGTCACAACGATCAGATGTACGATGCCACTGTAAAAGATCTCAGCTACCCGGCAGGCAAATACTTCATGGTAGAATATGCATGCGGAAGGGAAACAGGAGCAATACCACGGTTACAGTGCATTGATCCTGTAAAATTAAAATGGGATTCGGCAGGTTGTGCAGATAAAGACCTTTGTCAAACTATTGGCCATGCAATTGCAATGCAGTACAAGAAGGAGTATTTGGCACAGCAACAATTAAAATAGTCTTACTAGGCAGAGGGCAGGATAACTGTAAATAATACATCTCCTTTTTCAAGGTTTTCCAACTTGATTTCTCCTTTATGCAATTGGATGATCCGTTGAACCAATGAAAGGCCCATGCCATAGCCCTTTTGCTCAAAAGCTGATTGTGACCTGTAGAATGGATGAAACACAAACTCCATATCAGCAAGTTCTATATGCCCCTTATTGCTAAATAATAAAATGATTTTTTCTGAAACGAAAGATAAATTAATGGTGACTACATGATCGGACGAATACTTACATCCATTTTCAGCGATATTTTTAAAGGCGCTTAGCAGCAGATCATAATTGCCATTTACCGTACATTCAGATTCATTGTCCGGAAGTTCATCCACCTGCAAATTTACTTTGCATACGAACGAAAATTTTCCAAGTGCAGCGGCAACATCCATCAGCAGCTCGTCAATTCGGATGGGGGTGGTTTGTATGCTACCACCCTTGGCAGTGCGGGCAATTTCAAGTAAACTTTTAGCTAATTGGGAAAGATGAGCTACATCATCCTTTACAGATATCAACGTATCCCTGTATTGTTCTGCTGCCCTGTCCTGCTGAAGGATCACATCTATTTGACTGGCCACTACCGTAAGTGGCGTAGCCAATTCATGCGAAGCGTTTGCAATAAAACGGCCCTGTATCTCAAAAGATTGCTGAAGACGGCTCAGCAAAAGATTGAATGTGCGGGTAAGTTCCTGCCATTCATCGTTGATGTTACTTTCAGGCAGGCGCTTTTCAATGTTCCTGGCGCTGATCGTTTTTACCATCCGGCTTATCTTATTTAAAGGAATAAGTAACCGGCGGCTGAAAAGCCATCCTGCCAGGGCAGATAAGACGATCCCGGTTGCAAATGTCATCACGAGCAACATCAAAAGCTGGCTAAGTCGTTCTTTTCCGTCTTTATCTTCTGCTGCAGCGATCACTATGGCTTCGCCGGATTTTGCGGGATATGAAAAGGCGATGGCTTCCTTTTGTTCGACGGAAAAAAAATGAGTGCGGTTTGATCGTGCGTTATTTAAGAGGTTTTTATCTACTGGCAGTGTATCGATTCCTGGTTTTGTATTTCGGTAGATCAATTGATTGCGGGAGCTATAGATTGCAATACTTTCACCATATAGCGCATTTACGGTAACGCTGTCTACTTTTTTTAATATGACCTCATTCACTTCTTCCACTTCAAAAAGTAAAGAAGCTGTTGTGGTGGCACGATTCTTAAGTCGGTTTTTAAAATCCTGTTTTCTTTGCCATGCCGATATATTATAGATCAGGATGCAGGACAGGAAAAGAATAGTGCCAGTTAGTGCAAGAAATGCGAGTATGATCTTTTGCTGAACCTTCAATAGAATAATTTTTTAAAAGGGCGCCAGTAACTATTTGCTTTCAGCCTGTCATTCTTTCATTACATAACCAAAGCCGACCTGTGTATGAATTAATTTTGATGAAAAGCCTTTGTCGATCTTACGCCGGAGATAATTTACATAGACGTCGATGATATTCGTTCCTGTATCAAAGTCAAGATCCCATACCTTTTCTGCAATGTCGGCACGGGAAACAACCCGGTTCTTGTTTCTCAACAGGTATTCAAGCAATTGAAATTCTTTTGCGGTAAGCTGTATTTTTTGACCGTTCCGGATGGCATTCTTTGTGTCAAGATTCAGCTCCAGGTCGGCGATACAAAGTTTGTTACCCAGGGGAAGATTGATATCAGCCCTCCGCAGCAGGGCGCGGATCCGCACAAGCAGTTCCTTAAAATCAAAAGGCTTTACCATGTAATCATCTGCGCCTGTATCAAAACCTTCAACCTTGTCATCGGTGCTTCCAAAGGCGGTCAGCATTAAAATAGCGACTTTAGTGTTGTATTGACGTATGACCCTGCAAAGTTCCAGGCCGTTCATTTTAGGCAGGTTGATGTCAAGAATTACAAGATCAAATCTGTTAGACAGGAATAATTTTTGCCCCAATTCTCCATCGTAAGCTACACTCACTTCGTATTGCAATTCTTCCAGGCCCTGCTTAAGACTTGCAGCGATCTTTACTTCATCTTCTACGATCAATATTTTTATTTCACTTTCCATAACAATATTCACAAAATAGTAAAGTATACCCGTACCAATTAAGCCAAAGCTCCTTATTAAACAATTCTAATTGTTTTCTAATTCAAATAACAAAACCCGGTTCATTGTAATCCGTTTAAAAGATGTTAGCCAGCTATAGCTACCTGAAGAAGAAATACAAGTATGCCGATCATACATCCAATTAATGCAATGACGTTTAAAATAACAAATCGAAGTTCGGTTCTTTTATTACAATAATCATCCGGGGTGGCAACAAGGGCCTTGATTGAGCAAATGAAACAATAATGCCGGCTTTTGATACCGGAGCGGTTTCATTTATTAATTTGGTATTTTTAGCAATTACTTCGGAAATATTTATTGAATCTTTTACAACGCAACAACCAACGCTATGGTTTTTTCTTCGTAGGTGCGGGTATGATGACTGCGATCATTTTTGAAATATTAGTTGTACATCATTTTGTTTCATCCTCGTTTTTATCCAAGACTCCAGTCTTAGCTTTTCCTGTTTTTTTGGATAAGTCGCAACA
>JBBRJE010000301.1:0-4056 GCA_038219845.1 Bacteroidia bacterium | reverse complement strand
TTTAATTTATAATCATTGCCTCTGTACTTCCAGAAACACGTTGTTGCCGCAGAAGTAATAGTTATACCGCGCTCCTGCTCCTGAACCATCCAGTCCATGGTTGCAGCACCGTCGTGGACTTCACCTATCTTATGGTTTACACCGGTATAGTAAAGGATACGTTCGGTTGTAGTGGTTTTACCCGCATCAATATGAGCGGCAATACCTATATTTCTTGTATATTTTAAGTCGATTGACATGTTTTGGGTGCGGGACTTCTGTATAAAGTATATAGTATTTAGTATATAGTATAATACAAGGTTGCCGCTATTTTTATTTTATTTGTGATAATCAGTGATCTTGTATTCTGTATTTACTATATACTAAATACTTAATACTAAATACTTTTTAGAAACTAGAATTTAAAGTGAGAGAATGCTTTATTCGCTTCAGCCATTCGGTGTGTGTCATCGCGTTTTTTCACAGATGCGCCTTCACCTTTGCTTGCGGCAATTATTTCGTTGGCCAGCTTTTCGCTCATTGATTTCTCATTACGGTTACGGGCATAACCCAGCATCCATTTGATACCTAAGGCAATACGACGGTCGGGGCGAACTTCGATTGGGATCTGGAAGTTCGCACCACCTACACGGCGGCTTTTTACTTCCACGCTAGGCATTACATTGCCTAAGGCTTTTTTCCAAACGTCGATTCCGCGTTCTGAAGTTTTCTTTTCTACTACTGCTAAGGCATCGTAGAAAATATTAAAGGCTAAGGTTTTTTTACCGCTCCACATTAACATGTTTACGAAACGGGTTACCATTGGATCGTTATAAACCGGATCCGGCAATAGAATTCTTTTTTTTGGTTTTGACTTTCTCATTTATGATTGCCTTCGAGCTTACTTTTAATTCAGCTTGGTAAAGGACTTGGTTAATTAATTAAATTATTTTTTCTTACCTCCTTTGGCCGGAGCGGCAGCTACTGCACCCGGTTTAGGGCGTTTAGCACCGTACTTACTACGGCTTTGCATCCGTTTGTCGACACCCGCGGTATCCAATGCACCACGCACGATATGGTAACGTACTCCAGGTAAATCTTTTACCCTGCCGCCACGAACCAATACAATAGAGTGTTCCTGAAGATTATGACCTTCACCACCGATATAGGCATTCACCTCCCTGCCGTTGGTTAAACGAACACGCGCCACTTTACGTAAGGCAGAATTCGGTTTTTTAGGTGTGGTGGTATAAACACGGGTACATACCCCGCGGCGCTGAGGGCAATCAAGCAAAGCCGGTGATTTGCTCTTAAACGTAAGCTGTTCGCGGCCTTTGCGAACTAATTGTTGAATTGATGGCATATCGTTTTAATACTATTTTAAAGTGTAACCTTTTTTAAGGGGTGCGAAGGTAAATAAAATATTTGAAATAAGGTAATATGGCGGGAGATTTTTGGGTATAGAGTATTGGGGTTTTGTATTGAGTATTTGGTATTTGAATAAATACAGTTCAGAATCCGTATATCTTCTCTGAAAAAGCGATAAATACTGTATTTCTATCTTTCCAATATTGAAATTATTTTACTGATATTCCGGTGTTCGAAAATCCGAATCACTTTCCAGGAATATTTCAATAATTTCGATCTGGGATTCTCAATCATCTCACTGGTATTTCTCACATGGGCGTCGATCTGCATTTTCCTTTTATGCACTTCTTCCTCCTCCATCTGCCACAATTCATTTGCGACCTCCCAGGAATGATGGCGTGCCTGGATCATTTTCATATTTATGATTCGTTCATCCTTATGCCCACCGAGCCAGTCGATAATGAACATCAAATAGGAAACCCTCCCTATTCTATCCTGCATTTCATCGATTAAGGTAGCCAGAATTGCGTTCACCTTACGGAAGTCCTTTTCCAGGTCATGCATATGCTTCCCCTTCATAATATTGCTTGCTGCAATGCCAAGGTCATAATTAATATGGGCATTCATGCCCATCAATAAATGCTGCATTATGGTCAGGTTTTTTCCTCCGGCTTCAAAAGATATTTTCCATGACTTGCAGATAGGCCGGTCTTCCATATAACCACGCAAAGCATCCAGATATAAATTTGCAAAACTGACGTCAAAATCATGCATGCGCTGGTTATCCTGGAAAGCGCCTTTTTCAATCTGAATTTTAATCTCATAAGTGGTCCTGCGATATAGGTACGCAAAAATGCCCAGGGTATTATTCTCCTTCACCGATTTTTCAATAATCAGGTCGAGGGAAGCTAATACTTCATCGATGGTTTTGGATTCCTTGAAGACCACGATAATAATATTTTTTTTACAGGGTATAAGAAGCGATTCAAATATAGAATTTAATAGCTAATTGACAAATCAAAGCACTTCTAAATTTCAAACCTGCTAAAAAATATTTGATAATTCAAAAATAAAGAATTTACTTTGTTTTTCAAAGTACTTCTTATTTTAGAATTTACAAATCACAAGCCTAAAAAACACTAAAAAAAATGAACCTAATCAATTTAGTAAATCCTTTGTTGAAAAACAAGGATGAAACCATCGCAAGAATTCTTAATAAAGAAGGCTCTACGAAAGAAATTTTATCCATGCTCCTGGCAAGCACGCTTATGTATGCGGTGTTTGGACTTATTATTGGCGCTTCTCACAGTGTGCTGCAATCTCTTTCATCTGCTTTGAAGCTACCTCTGCTCTTCTATTTTACTTCTCTTATCTGCTTCCCAACACTTTTCTTTTTCTTATCGTTCCTGGGGGCTAAACAAAATTTTCGCCAGCTCCTAGGATTCATCATTCTTTGCAATACTTATATCTCCCTGGTATTGGCGGCTTTTGCTCCTGTAGCATTCTTTTTCCTTATTGCCGGATACAGCTATGCCCTGTTTAAGTTTATTAATATTCTGATTTTTATTGTGGCTGGCTTCACAGGGATTTATTTATTTTATAAAGAAATTAAAAAAATAATTTATGACGTAGATAAAGAAAATGAAGATCATCACAAGGTAGGGAAAGGCTTGCTCTTCTTGCGTGGCTGGGCCATTTTGTTTGCCTTTATCGGATTGCAGCTCTCCTTTACCTTGAGTCCGTTCTTTGGCATTCGCGGAACCCAATTTATTTTTCTTACACCGGAGAATTCTAATTTCTTTTCTAACCTGTTGGAGACAATTGCAGCTTTATTTATTCACAAATAAAAAGAACCTGAAAGATATTTTATGAGAATCTTATTATTCAATCCTTCGCATTGGTAAATTCGAAGCAGGATGCCGTGAGAGTGCCTCATACTAAGCTCTATTTGGATTTCTATCATCAAAAACTTACTTTTACAAATTATAAATAAAATCAATTTGAGGAAAATACTCCTATCGGTTTTCTTCCTTTACTCCATTAATATTTGCCATTCACAGAGTGCTCAGCATTACTATGAAAAAGGTGTAGCAAGGCTGGATTCAGCGGACTATGTAGGCGCAGAGGAAGATTTTTCTCAATTGATATTAATTGATCCAAATATTTCAGATGCTTATTCTTGCCGTGGTTATGCCCGATTCAAATTAAAAAATAATACCGGAGCCCTGGAAGATTATTCCAAAGCAATTGATTTAGGTACAAATTATGACGAATCATATTATTACCGGGGTATCATAAAAGGTATGATGAAGGATTACAAAGGTGGCATTGAAGATTTTGATAAGGCATTGAAGATCAAGCCCGGGAATCCAAAAGCTTATTTATACAGAGGTAATTCGCACTTGTTGCAAAATGAGTTCGCTTTAGCTATCCAGGATTATAACCTTGCAATTATGCTGGATACAGATTTGGTAGATGCTTATTGTCAGAAAGGCTTTGCTAAACAGATGCTAAATGATAATAAGGGTGCTTTGATTGACTATGACTTTACTCTTTCGCTGGATTCCATGTATGAAACTGCATATGCAAGAAGAGCTGTAATTGAATACCACTCTAATCAGTTGCATGCCGCACTCAAAGACATGAATAAAGCAATAAAGATAAACCAATCAGAATACCTCTATTTCTTTAACAGGGCCTTAGTTAAAG
>JBBRJE010000300.1:0-4063 GCA_038219845.1 Bacteroidia bacterium | reverse complement strand
CTTTTTGTGGCCGTGCTCAAAGTGAGACAGGTATGCTGATCAGCGGTGAGAGCGCCAATATCTGTGATGCCTGTATCACCCAGGCCAACGAGATGCTGATTCCAAACGGCCTGACCCGTGGAAAGAAAAAGCCCCTAACAGCCGACCAGTCTTTAAATAAAAAAACACCCACGCCGGCCGAGCTCAAAGCTTTCCTCGATGAATATATTATCGGTCAGGATGAAGCAAAAAAAGTATTGAGCGTTTCTGTATACAATCATTATAAACGTATATTTAGAAAGGAAGAAGATGATGGAATTGAAATTGAAAAATCTAATATAATCATGGTAGGTGAAACCGGCACCGGTAAGACGCTGCTGGCAAAAACTATTGCTAAATTCTTGAATGTGCCTTTTTGTATTGCGGATGCTACCGTGCTTACCGAAGCAGGGTACGTGGGAGAGGATGTAGAAACAATTATTACAAGGCTGCTTCAGAGTGCCGATTATAATGTAGAGTCGGCCGAGATGGGCATTGTGTTTATCGACGAGATCGATAAGATCGCGCGTAAAAGTGATAACCCCTCCATTACCCGCGATGTGAGCGGGGAAGGTGTGCAGCAGGGATTGCTGAAATTACTTGAAGGTACTGTTGCCAATATCCCTCCGCAAGGCGGGCGCAAGCATCCCGACCAGAAATATATTCAGGTGAATACGCAGAATATCTTATTTATTTGTGGCGGGGCTTTCGAGGGCATAGAAAGAAATATCGCCAACAGGATGCAGGCACAAACCATTGGCTTCCGTAATGAATCACAGGAGGAGGCATTCGATGAGAAGAAGCCACTGCAATATATCTCGCCCGCCGATTTGAAATCATTCGGTCTCATACCCGAAATCATAGGTCGCTTACCGGTAATCACTTACCTCAACCCATTGGATGCCGAAGCACTGAAGCTCATTCTCACCAAGCCCAAAAATGCTTTAATGAAACAATATCAGAAATTGTTTAAGATGGATGACATAAAGCTTGAGCTTGATAATGAGGTCATCGATTTTATTGTGAAGAAAGCCGTGGAATATAAGCTGGGTGCTCGTGGACTGCGTACCATCTGTGAAGCCATCATGCTCGACTATATGTTTGACGCGCCGAATTATAAAGGAGAAGAAATAGAAATTACATTCGCCTACGCCAAATCGAAAGTTGAAAAGCTAAACTTCAAAGCTTTAAGTGCTGCCTGATAAACATATATAATGGGTATTCAGCTAACAATTAACCATTAAGAATAATAAATTAATTGTCGACCCTCACGAATTTACAACCCATTGAAAGCTATACCAGCGACGACTATGATCCATTGCAAAACCACCTGCAGGAATTATGGTTTCAATGTCATGCCCGTGGATTTAGCTATGCTATATTTGACTGGCATCATAAGCGGTTTTTAAATTATAATAATTTCGAAGTCACCGGTTTCTACGAAATTCACCCTGCCACCTTCGAGGAATACCTGAATAATATTGATGTTTTTTTAAATGATTTTAAGAATATTAAAATCATTTTTGAGAATGCCAATTATACTTTGATGCCGGCTGCCTTATTCGATGAAGAAGAAGCCCTGGCATGCTATAGCTTGAAATTTAAGCTCAATGATGAGGAGCAGCTGCTTAACGAACGCATTCCGGATTTCGGTGCCCGTATCATTTATGCTGTTCCGAAAACGATTTTGAACCTCCTCCTCGCCAAGTTTACAGACAGCTCACTTCGGGAACGCATAAAAATATTCCATCACGCCCATGCCTTGCTTTCCTGCCTGTATTATCGAACGAATCATTTAAACAAAGAAGTTTGTTATGTGAATCTTTGCGAGGAAACATTCGACGTGGTATTAATAAGAAACAGCGCATTGCATTTTTGCAATACCTATAATTTTAATAATATAGAGGATGTGCTCTATTTTGTAATGCACGCCTACCAGAACAACCAGCTGGAACCGGAAATCTATGAATGTTGCCTGAGCGGGCATCATGCAGAATTCTTAAAAATAAAAGAGCTCTTGCATACATATATTAAAAATATAAAAGCAATTCCTTTGGATAATACCCCCTCGGAATATGTTAATCCTTCCACCATTTTTCTATTACAGCATTGCGTATAATTTCAGGAGCACGGAAAGGGTTGAATATATTGGTTCCACACGGTTTGCCTGTGAGGCCCACCACCGACCGTGCGAAAGAAAGCATTTTTAATATTTTAGAAACCCAGCTCGATCTTGACGATTTGATTGTGCTCGACCTGTTTAGCGGTACAGGTGGCATGGCCTTTGAATTTGCTTCACGCGGCGCAGCGAATGTTGCCTGTATAGATTCCGATATTAAATGCATTAAGTATTTGAAGGAAGCACAAAAGAAGTATGCATTCGAAAATGTAGAAGTGGTAAAAAGCGATGTGTTTAAATATTTAAAGCAGGAGCCCGGCGCTTCAGATATAATTTTTGCTGATCCGCCTTATGCCTTGCCCAATATAGAAGAAATAATCGAACTGGTATTCGGGAATCATCTTTTAAATCCCAATGGAATACTGATCATAGAACATCATAGCAAAACCATCCTTCCCAGGAATAATATGTTTATTGACGAACGCGTTTATGGACAATCATCTTTCAGCTTCTATAAAAACAAGACCAGTGGTTAGTTGTTAGTGATTAGTCATTAGCTGTTAGTAGTTATGATATATTGATTGATTTGTACTCCATACTTCAATTTTGTATATAAATTTAAATCATCCATACCCCTTTATTTACCCTTTACTATTTACGGTTCAATGTCGTTCAGTTAAAGATTTATTAATGTAAAATCAGTTCAGGTATCCGCTTCGCGGAAAGAAATGCATTTTAACGCAGAGAATACACCTGCATTTCTCTGTGCCCTCTGCGTGTATTTTTAACTCCGCGTCCGCTGTGTTAAAACCAACCGCGTAGCGGTCCTAATCTTAACTTAACGACATTGTTTACGACTCACCATCACACCCCCATTTGTTTAATCACTCAAAAAAATCGTACTTCGTATCCTGAATGAAAATAGCATTGTTTCCGGGTTCCTTCGACCCAATCACCGTCGGTCATTACGATATCTTACAAAGGGCAAAAATTTTGTTCGATAAGATTTACGTAGGCATTGGTAAAAATTCTACCAAGCAATGCATGTTTTCTCTGGAAGAGCGACTTAACTTTCTCCACCTCTGTTTTGATCATGACCCACAGATTGAAATCACGCAGTATGAAGGATTAACTGTAAATTATTGCACGGAGATTGCGGCAAGCTTTATTCTACGTGGTTTGCGTAGCGATACCGATTTCGAATATGAAAAAAATATCGCACAGATAAATAAGGATGTGGCGCCTTCAGTGGAAACTGTCTTCATGGTATGCGATCCCGCCTATTCCGCAGTAAGCTCAACTATTGTAAAAGATATAAAACGCAAGGGGGGTGATATAAGCCGGTATATTCCGAAGGCGCTGGCAGGAATTATATAATGGTAAATGATCGTAAAATGTAATAGTCAGAAGATAAAAAGCCCCTTTCAATTGACCATTTAATATCGATTACCTAAGCCATTGATCCTAATGGATCCATTAAATAAAAAACCGATAGTTTATTCCGGGTTTTTTTATTAAATTATTTCGAGGGAGCCATATTCTCCTCAGGGTCTATATGATAATGGCGGCTTGTTACTTTATTCAATTCAAGTGACTTCCTTATTTTTTCAATCTCTTCAAGGAAATGTTTGCCATCTTTTTCATCATAGTCATTGGCAATAAGCCCTTCCGCCTCTTTTTGAGCGGCATCCAGATTATCGAGTAATATGTATATGGTGGCCAGAGCGAAGAATGCCTGGTAGCGCATTTTTTTATCGCTCTTTTCGTCGGAGGTATATTTTTTCTTCACGCCCTGGAAATAATCCAGCACCGGGTTAATTTTATCCATCTGCTCCTGGCTGATGGCCTCATTACCTTTCAATGTAGGGATAAACGATTTCACAATCTCCCAATTCTCTTGCTGGGAAGCGAACTCAGGATGCTTCT
>JBBRJE010000299.1:0-4070 GCA_038219845.1 Bacteroidia bacterium | reverse complement strand
GAACCAAGATGTAAAAACAAATATTATCGGTAAGAAACGTTCTATTAACAAGGCTCAGATGAGAGATAATGTAGAAGAGTTTATGTATAAAAGAAAAAATGATAAAATCCAGGTGCAAAAATATTTTCGTGAAAAGCACGTTAGATATGCAGCATAGAAAATTAACACGACTTAATTGATGACCACATTAATATGTGCATAAGCATCTCCAGGCATTTTCTTCTGAAAATCACTTTCTATTACGCATTAAGGAATTTGATAAACTCACAAAAAAGCAAAGAGAAATGGAAAGTAAGTATTGGAAGCGCTTTTACTTCGAATTTACCCAATATCTTTTTGCTCAGAAATGTCATGATAATTATGTAGGAACGGTTATTAAAATTGTCCGCTTGTTTTTTAATTATTTGCAAAAGGAAAAACAAATATCTACCGGCAACTATCATAAGCAGTTTTATGTAAATAAAGAAGAGGTACCAATAATATTAATCAACTATGAACAATTGCAGTTTTTGGTTTTTAATGAAGCTTTTGATGAATCGCTTCCTAATAATCTGAAGCATACCAAAGATATATTTGTTTTCGGCTGTACTGTCGCTTTACGGTTTTCTGACATTTTTAATATCAAGCAAAATGATTTTGATTTATTAAATGGGAAATATTATTTAAAAAATAAATCCTTAAAAACGGAAACAGATACAAAATTACTTCTACCAGATTACGCTGTTTCGATATTATTAAAGTATAAATTTCGTAATAAAACCAGAAGAAATATCTTCTCAAAAATATCCATAAATCAGTTTAATGAAAATGTAAAAAAGATTGGCGAATTGGCAGGATGGACCCAAGAGATTGGTAAACGAAGATCAAAAAGAGGCGAAAGCGCTGAAATTATTTTTTCAAAGAAAAAAAGAAGTTATAGATTTTGCGATCTACTATCCTCTCACGTTATGCGAAGAACAGCCATTACAACAATGCTAACCTTAGGAATGCCGGAACACCTTGTACGTAAAATAAGTGGCCATGCCACTAATAGCAAAGCTTTCTTCAGATATGTAAATTATGCTCAGCCATACCTGGATAAGGAGATAGAATCATGGTATCAACGGATGAAGAAAATAGCTTAAGGGAATCATTCTAAGAAAAAGTAGATTTGAATACGAAACACTCTAAATGGTTTCTTTTTCTTAACAGCTCCATATTGTCTATTTGTTGCTTTAACTTAGCTTATCGTTCTTCCCAGGCCTTCGCCACTTCTTCAAGCTCATTGTAAAAAGCTTCACCGAATTTTCGCACGATACCCTCTTTAACAAACTTATATATGGGTACTTTTAACTCTTTCCCGAGCTTGCAGGCATCGCTGCATATATTCCATTTATGATAATTTAAAACGGTATAATTCTTTAACCGTTCCACGCGGATAGGATACAGATGACAGCTCACAGGCTTCTTCCAGCTAATCTCTCCTTCATAATAAGCTTTTTCAAACGCGCACTTCAAAACTTTCTTCTCATCATAAAAAACAAAGACACATTCTCCTGTAGCATGGTAATTGGTTACCAGTTCATAGTCATCATCCCTTTTCCAGAACCCCTCCCTTTTTATTTTATCCTGCGACGCCTTGGGCAGGTAAGGTATTACCTTGCTGAGATGCTTTTCCATCTCCGGAATTTCGACGGCATCCAATGGTGCACCCGTATCTCCCGCCTTGCAACAGGCCCCTTTGCACTTATCGAGATTACATACAAACTGTTTCTCAATAATATCTTCGCTAATAAGATAGCCCTGTAATTCTAACATCTTTTATTTATTATAATCTTCGATCGTAAGGAGCTCTTTGCAAAAGCCATATTCCCGGGGATCATTGCTCGACACAATCACCAGCCTGCCTTTTGAAAACTTTTCGATCGCCTGCAAATATAAGTCTAATCCTTTGGAATCAAGGTTCTGCGTGGGCTCATCAAGGAATAGAATCCTGGAATCGCTACCCATGGCCAGCGCCAGCTTCACACGCTGCTTATTGCCCGAACTTAAATATTTTATTGGTTTATTTAATTCCGATTCCAATTGGAATGCGGCCCCGACCTCATCCACATTTAATAACATCTTTTTTAGCTTCGAATGGAAATTAATATGTTCGGTCACGGTATATTCTTCTATGAGCTCCATAAACGGAGATGCGATACTGCAATACTCATAATGTTGTTCCTCTGCGATGGTACATTCACCATCTTTAAATACAACCTTGCCATTGCTGGGCATCATATAACCGCATAGCAATTGCAGCAAGGTGCTTTTCCCGCTGCCATTGGAACCGGTAACGGCATACGAAATCCCTTCCACAAACTGGTAGCTGAAATTTTTGAAAACAAATCGGCGTAAAAATTTCTTACTCAGGTTTTCTGCTTCAATACATAGCATAATATCGCTTATTTGAATGAATAACCTTTCATAATTCCACGGCTGGAATCCTGGATGAAGCTGATGATCTCATCACGTTCGGCAGAGGTGGGCATCTCTGCTTCTATCACTTTCAATGCTTTTGATGTATTGTATTTTCGAAGATACAGATTACGGTAGATCTCCTGTATCTCTGCGATCTTTTCGCTGCTATAGCCGCGGCGTCGCAAGCCTACACTATTCACCCCTTCATAGCTGAGGGGCTCGCGGGCGGCTTTAATAAAAGGAGGTACGTCCATGCGTACCAGGGATCCGCCGGAGACCATCGAATGAGATCCTATATTCACAAACTGGTGCACGGCCGACAAGCCTCCTACAATCGCCCAGTCGGCGATAGTTACATGGCCTGCCAATTGCACTGCATTGGCCAGGATACAGTTATTGCCCACGATGCAATCATGGGCTATATGCACATAGGCCATCAAAAGGCAATTGTCGCCGATTACCGTTTGCTGCCTGTCGTTGGTGCCGCGATTGATTGTCACACATTCCCTGATGGTGGTATTATTACCGATGACTACCAAAGTGTCTTCTCCTCCAAACTTAAGATCCTGTGGTACGGCAGCGATCACGGCACCAGGAAAGATCTTACAGTTCTTTCCGATACGCGCACCTTCCATAATCGTTACATGCGAACCGATCCAGGTGCCTTCATCAATAATCACATTTTTTTCGATGTTCACAAATGGCTCGATTACAACATTTTTTGCCACTTTAGCTTGTGGGTCTACATAGGATAAAGGTTGGTTCATTAAGGCTGATCTTTGGGCTGCAATATTAAGGAATAAAACGCTAGCTCCTGCTTTATGGCAAAGGATATTTTAGTGTACAACGCAATGCTTATCAACAGAAAATAAAACCTATGGCATCTTTCCAATGTGCAGGCCTTTATTAATCTTTACAAAATATTTTCAAATAATTCCCGTTATTATCTTAATATGATGCCGCGCCTGAGTTTAATAATTATTTTACAGCTTATTTTTTGGGGTTCTACCTCCGCACAGAAAACACTAGCTTATGCCGATGCCTTAAAGATTTATCATGATGCCGATGAATTATTCAGCAAAGAAAAATATGGCCCGGCAGAAGAACTGTATGCCGAGGTGTCGAATCAAAGCAATGATATCATCATCAAGTCGGATGCCGAATTTTACCATGCACTTTGTGCCCTGGAATTAGACCGCGCCGATGCACCCGAATTATTAAAGAAGTTCCAGGATGAACACCCGGAAAGTCCAAAAATAGGGCTCGCAGCGTATTACCAGACGCGCTACTATTTTAAGAACAAAGACCTGAAGAAAACAATCCAATACATCAATGCCACCGATATTGACCAGCTCTCAGGGCCGCAGCTTCTTGAATATAAATTTATGGGTGGCTATTCTTATTTCCAGCAAAAAGATTATACCAAAGCCAAACCTTATTTCCAGCAGCTGAGCACAACCAAAAGTAAATACAACGCCGCTGCAAATTACTATCTCGGATATATCAATTTCACCGAGAAAAAATATGATGCTGCGCTTAAATATTTTATCCCGCTTCATAATCATAAGCAGTTTGGAAATACTGTTCCATTGTATATCGCCCAGATATATTATACCCAGGGGAACTAT
>JBBRJE010000298.1:0-4071 GCA_038219845.1 Bacteroidia bacterium | reverse complement strand
GATCGAGGTAGACCATCGTGGAAATTTATGGTATGAAAAGGCTTTGTGTCAAAGAGGTCTTGGTAAAGAGCAGATGGCGCTGGAATATTTAAATAAGGCCATCGAAATTGGTCCACCGAATGGATTATATTATAACGAGCGTATAAAAGTATACCTCACGCTTGGCAATAAGGAAAATGCCAAAGCCGATATTATCATGGCAGAGAAGCTTGGCGTGAAGGTAGATGACAAAATGAAAGCTGCGGCCAATTAAGGATGAATGAAGCCGCGCCAGCCTGTAAAAATCCGGGCCGGAGGAATGGATTTGATAATCCATAAATTTTGGTTTATACTTGCATTCATTCCTAATTAACTAATTCTAAAAAAAACAAGATGGGACATTTACTGCCTGTAATCAAAAACTTTGCCTGGTTTAAAGATGATGCGATGGTGCTCAAAGAACAATTTATGGATTTCGATCAAAGTCCGGTGATTGGCATCGGCGAGGATATGGATGAGGTGATCAAATTTATGGAAGCAACAGCGCCCGAAAGCTACGCCACAGAAATGGAGACAAAAAAGACCGAGGCGCTTCTGAATCTGAAAAATCTTGATATCGCCTATGAAGTTCAGGATGTAAATGGCAACAAAGTGATCGTGGTGAACAGGGAAGAATATTCGTGTGAGAAAATATTGGATGAAGAATATTTGAATAAATTGCATACTGAATTAGCATCTCCACAAATAGCGATTGGCATCCCTTTCCAGGGTTTATTTATTGCGATCTCCAATGAGTCGGCCGACCTGCTGCAAAAATTTCCTGCGGTGATAAAAAAGCATTACGATAATCCACAGGCCGATCGCATATCTGACCGTATGTTTCTTTCGGTGAATGGCAAGGTGGTCGCTTATTCGGGTATTGAAACAGATGCCGCAGAAATGCCCGGCGAAGCAAAGGAAGAGGCTTGTTTCGTTCAAACCATGACCCTTACCGGGGCTACCGAGAAGGATATGGAATTTATAGTCTTTATAGGGCATCGCGAGCTGGCAGTGCTCAAAGCAAATTTCGAGAAAACTTTTATTGAATTAGTAAATAAATGCAAGGAAGAGGAAGCCATCAGCTGCACGATAAAATATATGATCATTCCTGAGATCATTCAAAAAACTGAAGGCCTGGTGGCCGTCTGCAATGAATTATCGGCTTCTTTTTGCAATGCAGATCTCATCACAAAATCAGCTCCTGCCCTTCACCATTTCAAGGTAGTGTTTAATTATGCGGAAGCAGAGATTATCGCGGAAGCAGAGGTGAAGATGGGCAATGGGGAGTGATATTCGTAGTTAGTGTTTAGTTCTTAATAATTAATTTGTATCAATTTCATATCTATGCCTAAAACAATTGTACAGAAAGTAGTCTTTAAAAATACCACCCCAAAGGATCTTTATAAACTCTATATGGATTCAAAAAATCATTCCAGGGTAACTGGAGCTTCAGCAAAAATATCGGAGAAGATCGGCGCAAAATATTCGGCATACGATGATTATATCAGCGGGAAGAATTTACATCTGGTGAAGGACCGTTTGATCGTACAAACCTGGCGCGCACAGGGCTGGGGTAAGGAGGACATCGATTCCACCTTTATCATAAATCTTCACGCTAAAGGAAAAAACGTAGAATTGCATATTATTCATGCCAATGTGCCCGATCATGAATTTGATAGTCTTAAGAAAGGATGGCATGAGAATTATTGGGATCCCTGGAAAAAATTCCTGCTTGAAAAAACTAAAAAGGAGAAAGGTAAATAATTTGATTAATCAAATTAACGGCCAATTTATTTATGAATTATTCCGAACGCTGGAGCACCCCGCTTGACAGGGTTTCTGCCTCATTCAAAAACGAATTTGGCAACCTGACAGAGCAAGAGCTGAATTTCAAACCCTATGCTCAAACCTGGAGCATAGGCCAGATCATGGACCATCTGATCGTAATTAATGAAAGCTATTACCCAATCATAAAGAAATTAAAGGATAATACTTATACCATTCCATGGCATGGTAAAATTAATTTTCTCACCAAACTATTTGGAAAGATCATCTTAGATTCCGTAATGCCTGGCGCCAAGAGGAAAACGAAGACCTTTCCCGTATGGCAACCCACAAGCAGCACCATTCCCCCGGATATTACCGCACGCCTGCTGAAGCATAATGAAGAACTGAAGCATCTAATTAATAGCAGCCTTAGCCTCGTAGAGAAAGGAGCTGTAATTTCTTCACCGGCGAATAAAAATATCGTTTATAAATTGGAAACAGCATATGATATTTTGATCGCGCATGAAGAAAGACATTTTCTTCAGGCTGTTGCACTTAAAAAAATACTTCCGGCTTAATTTGTTGGAAGGATCAGTCTGTTCATTTAATTATTTTTTTTATGAAAGATAATTTTTCCGGCCATTCGAAGCAATATTCACAGTTCAGGCCGGGCTACCCTATCGCTTTTTATGAGTTTCTTCTTCCACTGGTAAATAAAAAGGAAAGGGCCCGGGACTGTGTCACGGGAAACGGGCATTGGCATTTGAATTATCAAAATATTTCGACAAGGTGTATGCAACATTTCATCACTGTGTATCGGTATTATCCGTATCCTTGCATCCACCCTTCAAAAGCTGACAAAATAACCTCCTGGGTATGATTTCCGCCTATAATTTAAAACCGAAATTCCAGCAATTATTGAAGCCGGTGCTAAATTTACTTTATAAATTAAAGTTCACCGCCAACCATATCACCTTGCTGGCAATGCTTCTTTCGGTAATGCTGGGCATTGGCTTCTGGATCCATCCTTACGGTAAAATGTTTCTCGTGCTGCCTGCAGGATTGCTGTTTCGAATGGCCTTAAATGCACTCGACGGAATGATGGCACGCACGTTTAATATGCAAAGCAAGATCGGAGAGATTTTGAATGAATTCGGAGATATAGTTTCAGATATTTTTATTTATTTCCCATTAGTGAAGCTACCCGGTTTAAATGCATTGCTTCTCCTGGCTTTCGTGCTGATGGCCATCCTCAATGAATTCGCCGGTGTGCTGGCGAAGGCCATCAGTGGAACGAGAAGGTATGATGGACCGATGGGTAAAAGCGACCGTGCTTTCCTGGCGGGCCTGATTTGCCTGGTTTTTTATTTCTGGAAGGATTTATCAAATTTTATTAACTATGTATTTATTTTCGCCCTCATTCTTTTACTTATAAGTACATTCATCCGCTTAAAAAATGCATTAAAATAATTCTTATGTTTATTGATCAATTAAAAGAAAACAGCGGGCTCTTCCTGGTCATCGGATTGATATTCGGGATTCTAATCTTTGCCAGCCTCTTATTTTTTATATGGGGAAAAATACAACCCGATGCCAATTTAACGGAATTGAAAGCCCGCACTAAATCATGGTGGGTGATGGCATTTATTTTTGTCTCTGCCTCATTAATCAGTCCGGGAATTTCGTTCATCGCCTTCGCCTTTCTTTCATTCGTTGCCTTACGTGAGCTCATTTCTATCAGTAAGAATGTACGTGTGGCCGACCGCAGGAAATTATTATGGTGTTACCTGTCCATTCCCATTCAATATTATATCGCCTACAGGGGCTGGTACGATGGGTTCCTGATCTTCATCCCTGTAATTATGTATTTATGGATTCCATTTATGCTGGTGCTGCAAGGAGAAACAAAAGATATTTCTATTTCCATGTCGGTGCTGCCCACACAGCTTATGTTTTGTGTATTCGCCGTGAGTCATATACCTTACCTGCTCTCCTTGCCCGAGCTTTCCGGATTCAAAGCAGGCGGGAAAGGCCTTTTATTATTCCTTGTATTCCTTACAGAAATGAATGATGTGTTTCAGTTCACCTTCGGGAAATTATTCGGCAGGTATAAGGTGATCCCGAAAGTAAGCCCAAATAAAACATGGGAAGGATTACTCGGAGGTATAATCACCACCACCATAGTCGGGTATTTCTTAAGATTCCTCACCCCTTTCAATGGGATGGAAGCGATGCTGGTGAGCTTTATTGTGGCCTGCTCCGGCTTTGCAGGGGATGTGGTAATCT
>JBBRJE010000297.1:0-4087 GCA_038219845.1 Bacteroidia bacterium | reverse complement strand
ATAGGCGTTCACTGTAGGGGGGCTCATGCCCCATTCTTTTTTATCGATAGGCTTTCCGATTTTATTTATCATTCGCATATATTCAAACTTTCCTATTTCTCGTAGATTCATACTATAAGAGTTCGGCACTATTTTAACACTGCTATAGTCGCGCCATTTGTCGGGGTACCCAATCTTAAGCATGAAGGCATTAAGCTTCTTAAGTCCCTTGTCTTTGGTAGGCAGACTCATCCAATCCAGTCCTTTGATACGTTCAGCAAAAGTTTTCTGAAGATTTTTCACCAGGGCGATCATCCTGGTTTTTGCTTTCGCATTGAAATATTTATTTACATATAGCTGACCCAGAGCTTCGCCCAGTCCACCGTCGACAGTTTGTAATACCCGTTTCCACCGTGGCTTCATTTCTTTCTGACCGCTGAGGGCCTTGCCACTATAGTTAAAATTCGCTTTCGAAAATGCATCGCTCAGGAATGGCGCTGAACCTTTTAAGGTATGCCATATAAGGTATGTTTTCCAGTCGGCCAGGCTTGTTTCTTTTATTTGTTTACTTAACTCATCGTAATATTTAGGCTGGCCAACAATGATGGAATCCTGCTTCGGCACTTTCATCTTATTAAGGATCATAGCCCAGTTGAGGTTGGGTGTTTCCTTTGAAAGCTCATCGACTGCAAATTTATTATAATTAGCTTCCGGGTCACGCAGGTCTACCGGAGCTTTGCAGGCTGTAGCAAGCTTTTTTTCCAGGGCAAATACCGCCTCATATTTATGCTCCGTATTGGTTTCACCGATAAGCTTAAACAAGGTAAGGAAATAAGTCCGGTATGCATCACGTATTTTTTTTGTGCGTTCATCCTCCTTGAAATAATAATCCTTATTGGGCATTCCTATTCCGGCCTGCCATAATTGTGCGGCGATCCTGGTACTTATTTTCGCATCCTGGTCGGCATAAAAGCCTATGGCCGGGTTACCGCCTTCCACTTGTTCCTGGCATAATTCATTAAGCAGCTCCTCGGTAGAGCTGATCTTATTGATGCGCTCCATATCAGGCACGAGGTCCTGGTATCCGCGTGCTTCAAGGGTAGCACTATCCATTCCGCTTTTATAAAAATCGGCTACCTTTTGTTCGATGCTGCCTGTTTTATTTTCCTTGGCCGAATATTCATTCAACAAATCGTGCAATGCCTTATAGTTGAATTCCTGGATCTCGCTAAAGCTGCCCCAACGGCTTTCACTTGGCGGGATCGGATTATTTTTAAGCCAGCCGCCGTTGGCATAGAGATAAAAATTTTCTCCGGGCTTAACCGAGAGATCAAAATTCGCCGAATCAATATACTTGCGGGGGGGATTGCCTCCCATTCCGTTTTGCCTAAAGTAAGTGAAGGCCAGCAAGGAACTCAAGACGAGTATAAATACAAAAAGATAAATAAATTTTTTCATGATTAAAAATAATAAGGTTGCAATATTAAACCTTATGACAGCAATTTAAGCCATATTTTATTTCAATACATTTACTTTTCCGAATTATACCTCATTAAGGGTTATATTCAATTTTATTTTTATCATGAAACTAACGATTCTTTCCATCGCCATCCTGTTAATTCTTTGCATTCCATCCCGGGCACAAACCCATTATAAATTAGCGGATGCCGTTGCCAAAGGCTTTATCAAACTAAAGATCACGGGCAATGACGGGCATACCGGCAAATGTGCTACTGTGCAAACGGAGAATACCACCTCCCAAACTCTCGATATCGATATCGACTGCGGACAAAAGATATTATGTTCGGATACTTCCGCCCAGAATTTGGTGATTACTCAAACGGAGCATGTAAGGCTTACCGCAAAGCGGATCGTTTCAACGGCGGTATTCGCCATGTGCATTAATGCACATAAAGGTTCCCCCGGCAAGGTAGGCTTCAGGCTCTCACAGATGGCGCAGGGTGCCTTACTCAGGCTCACACAATTTATTGAGAAGAAGAAATTCCAGAACAGCCAGGCCCAGAGCGCCGTTTGGAGCATCACAGACAATTATGCTATTGCCTCCATCGGAACAGATGTAGGAGATGATTACGAAGTAACCAACGCCCTGCGTGGATTTGTTGCCAAAGAAAAGCATGTGAACTTTATCGCGGCGAAGCCTAAAATAAGAGCGGAGAAAATGTTAGCGGGCAGCTTCGATATTATCGTTGAAACCCAGGCCAGGGTGGAAGTGGTAATGGTGGATGCCAATAATAAAACAGTAAAGCAATTTCTTAATGCAACCAAAGACGCGGGAATTATCAGGATCAATTTCAGCATGAAGAACACCGATTTCAAAGCGGGTAAATACTATGTCATTGCACGGGTAAATAATAAAGAAACAAAACGTGAATTGATTTTGGTGGAGTAAAATGTCTTCATGATTGATACACTTCTTATTGTCTTCTCTTTGGTGGGAAAAGAATCAAATTAATTTTATCTTTGCAACCCTTAAAATTGAATCACCTGTTTAAATCATGCAAAAGATAAAAGTAGCAAACCCTGTGGTAGAAATGGATGGCGATGAAATGACACGCATCATCTGGAAGGCCATTAAAGATAAACTTATACTTCCATATATAGAAGTTGATATTAAATATTTCGACCTGGGCATGGAGCACCGTGATGCCACCAACGACCAGGTTACTATTGATGCTGCAGAAGCCATCAAGGAATTCAATGTTGGCATAAAATGCGCTACCATCACCCCTGATGAAGCGCGGGTGAAAGAATTCAATTTAAAGCAGATGTGGAAGAGCCCGAACGGTACGATTCGTAATATCCTTGATGGTACCGTGTTTCGTGAGCCTATCGTGTGTAAAAATGTTCCACGCCTGGTGCCTAACTGGACGGCCCCCATATGCATCGGACGTCATGCATTCGGCGACCAGTACCGGGCCACGGATTTTGTTACTAAAGGCAAAGGAAAACTTACGGTGAGCTTTACCCCGGAAGATGGCAGCCCTGCACAATCATTCGAAGTTTATAATTTCAAAGGTGATGGCGTAGCACTGACGATGTACAATACTGACGAGAGTATCAAAGGCTTCGCACATTCTTGCTTCAATACAGCGCTAACAAAAAAATGGCCTTTATATCTTAGCACAAAAAATACCATCCTTAAGAAATATGATGGTCGCTTCAAAGATATTTTCGAAGAAATTTATCAGGCAGAATACAAATCAAAATTTGAGGCGGCAGGCATCAGCTACGAGCATCGCCTGATTGATGATATGGTAGCTTCTGCCTTGAAATGGAATGGCAATTTTGTTTGGGCCTGTAAAAATTATGATGGCGATGTTCAATCTGATACTGTGGCACAAGGCTTTGGTTCACTGGGTTTGATGACTTCCACCTTAGTAACCCCTGATGGAAAAACAATGGAAGCAGAGGCAGCGCATGGCACTGTAACCCGGCACTTCCGTGATCACCAGGCAGGCAAGCCCACTTCCACCAACCCTATCGCTTCTATTTTTGCCTGGACCAGAGGACTTGAATTTCGCGGTAAGCTGGATAAGAATGAAGCGCTTGTAAATTTCTGTAACGCACTGGAGGCAGTATGTGTAGAAACTGTTGAATCGGGTAAGATGACCAAGGATCTCGCAGTATGCATCCATGGAAATAAAGTTACACATGGCACCCATTATTTATATACTGAAGAATTTCTAAATGCGCTGGATGAAAATCTTAAAGCAAAAATGGGTATGGGAGAAAAGGCCTAAGACTGCAACCTGCATTTATTTTGAAAGTCTATATTGCCGGTTGGCCTGCAATCACCAGCCAAATTTATAATTAATCTTCTCAAAGGCATCGGCGGCCCTACATTAAAGATTTATATTCAATAAGCTAATTGGGATTTATCTCTCTGTTATCAGGATTTTGTTATGCTTTTTTTTGACGTATAAATTAATCATTAAGATACAATGTCGTTTAGTTAAGTAGGGCTTGCTCAGAAACTCAAAAATGTTGATATATTTGCATTAGCGGCCTAAAACAGAAAATAAAATGCAAAGACAAACAACGAAAATAGGGCATTCTACCTCTCGGAAGCCTGCATTTACTCCAAAAT
>JBBRJE010000296.1:0-4096 GCA_038219845.1 Bacteroidia bacterium | reverse complement strand
GTGATGATGGCATTAATCTGAACAGAACTAAGAAGCTGCAGTTCATTCAGCGTTCCCCTATCGGCTGTATTAATATTTAATGGATGCTTCAGGCAGCTTTCAAGAAATTCTGCATAGTCTGCTGCATTGGCTGTACCGGAGGCCGATGAATTGCTCTCATCCAAAACTTCTGGCGTTCCTGTTTGGGAGAATGCAATAGCATATAAGAGCAGGAGAAGAAGAAGAAAAGAAGATCGCAGTCCCATCTTAAAAAAGCATTTCATAAACTTCGGCCTGTTCATCGTTTCCTTCGCTATGCAGCCGTTTAAATTTCTCCGGGTATTTATCATGGATCCTTCCCATGATCACATTGATGGTATTCACCACCTGCCCATCTTTCTTGGCAGGATTGGCCCTCAGCTGGGCCAATATCATATACCTGCAATTAAATGTTTTCACAAAGTCGATCATGCTGTCGGGATCCATAATCGTTGGTACCTGGTAGATGGGAGTGAACTCTCTTCCATTGGCATAGATGAAGCTCATGGAATGTTTGCGTGCAATGATCCCTTCACCTGGAGGGATGCTGTCGGCACACCACTCACTGGCCTTTAAATAATTCACCCAGTCGGGTGTGAAGCCTGCATAGCGGTTGCCTTTCAGATTTTCTTTCAAGATAGGGAAATTTTTAGCGGATTTCAAGGTGGCATTATAAAAGCTTGCCAGCGTGATATAACCGAACAAGCCAATGAAAAGTAATTGAAGCATATTGATATTCCGGCTGAGATAATAAAACCCATACATCAGCAATAAAACCAAATATGGAACAATGATGATCACCAGCCTGAACTGCGTATTTTTTGACTGTATGCCAAAAAAAACCGCGATAATAAGAGACAAGGCATATAAGCTAATGAAGAAAACGACCTTGTTTTTTAAATAGGCCAAAATGGTAAAGAAGCTTATCAACACCAGTATCACGATAGTATAAGGCGGGCGATAAACAATATAATTCTCGTTATACTCGCGAAGATAGATGATGCTTAGAAAGCGCGCAGATAAATACGTATTGGCATTATTAATGAAGCGCTCGATCATGCCTCCGAAATCTTCATAGCCTAATTGCGGCTTGTACAGATCAACCATGAACATCGCCTGAAACTGCCCTACAGCAGGCGGCCCGTAAGAAGCGCGAATAACGATCTCGAATATTATTTTAACTGCGGCAAAGGCTACAAAACTACCGAGCAGGTAATCCCATTTTTTATTCAAAAGGAAATAAAGCAATAAAGGAAGTATACAAATGATAGCTACCGTTTTCGTTTGTGAAACAAGGATATAAAATAATGCTACCAGGGCTAGTATCTTCCAGTCTTTCTTATAGTTTAAAACCGTATCCTTGCTTTGGTCGATCAGCAACAAGCTATAATACATGGCGATGGACTGCATCATCAGGAAGAAAGCTTCGTTATAGGTAACGCTCGAAAAATATTGGTAGAAGGCGTTGACCGCAATAAAACCCAGCAACAAGAAAAGGATAAGAAACGGGATCCTGTTTTTTAATGCTTTATAGGTAAATATAAATGCAATATTTAAAAAGATAAAAGAAAGAAATTTCAATACGAAAAGATTAATGCCGAATAATTTCACGAAAGGCGCAAGCACCACAGGGTACAAAGGCCCCTGCTCAAAAGGGAAGCTTCCTTTTTTTAAATAGTCATAGGCACGCTGAATATAGGTAGAGTCATCACCGCCCACGGATAGGCGCATATCGAATAGAATGAGGCCGGTGATTAGGGAGAGGCCTAATAAAATATAAAATATCTTATCAGCCCGTGGCATTAGAAAGGCCTCTATGGTATCAAAAAAATTGAAAGATACGGCTGCCTGTTTTTTTATTTCCGTGGCTTCACCCGATTTTTTCAGGTATTGATTTTTATTCTTCTTACTTCCCATAATAATTTATGTTACGCAACAAATCTATAATATTTATGCCGTAAATCGTAAATCGTATCTTGTTAAAGTTAAATTATGGGATTTATGATGTTATTATAAATTGTTCAATCGCAGAGATACCTGAAATGTAGTAGAATATAAAACCGAAGGAGAAGCGCTCTAGCATGATGTGGAACGGTATAAATTTAAAAATGCCTATTTTTACAGCCCTTTATTCTATGGCCGTTTTCTCCGTCACCTGTATCGTTCCAGTTATTAATGAAACTTTTTCGTTACAACAAACCATTGATATGCTTGAGCAACAAAATAGCCACGATATCCTTGAGTATATCCTGGCTGTGAGCGATGCAAAAACCACAAAGGAAAGTTTCGGGGTGATCGCCCATTTGCAAAGCCAGTATGGAGAGAAGATCAGGGTTCACCACCAGAAATTAAAATTCCTTGGTGGCGCCATCCGCGAGGCGTTTGAGCTGGCCCAGGGCTCACATACAATCATGATGAGCAGTGACCTAGAAACGGATCCTAACCTGGTCAAAGATTTTATAAGACTTAGCAAAGAGCAGCCGGAAATAATTATTACTGCCACACGCTGGCAGGGCGGGGGCGGATTTGAAGGATATAACCCTCTGAAATATATTCTGAACTCCGTTTTCCAGAAATTTTTTTCTTTGCTTTACCGCACCCGGCTCAGCGATATGACTTATGGCTACCGTATATTTCCCACAGCCCTGCTAAAAAAAATTAAATGGGAGGAGCTCAAGCATTCATTTTTATTTGAAACTATACTGAAGCCCCTGAAGCTGGGTGTTCATGCCATCGAAATTCCATGCAAATGGGAGGCGCGCAAAGAAGGTGTATCTCAGAATCCATTCCTCAATAATTTCATTTATTTTCGCATCGGTCTTAAAGTTTTATTCTTAAAGAAAGAGAATATTTTAATTTAAAGTTCCGGGAATTGTTTATCACTGCGTTTTTTCCAATACAAATTACTTTGGAAATAAATCCGGTAAGCGCATTGGACCTTATGGCAGTGCGACGCTTTATTGTATTTTTATTATAAATTGAAAGAAAATTAATCCATGAAGAAAGTTATTTGTACAACCACTATCAATGCACCTACCAAGGCTATTCGAAAGTTTGAGGCGATGGAAGACTGGGAGCTTGTGGTGATCGGAGATTTAAAAACCCCCAAAGATTATGCGCAGCAATTGAATAGGGGACAGTATATAAGTCCTGAGATGCAGGAGGAGTATGATAAAGAGCTGAGCGATGCCATCGGTTGGAATTGTATTCAAAGAAGAAATTTGGCTTTGCTCTGGGCATGGGACATGGGCGCCGACCTTGTGGCAGTGGTTGATGATGATAATATTCCATATCAGGGCTGGGGGCAGAATCTGACCCTTGGAAAACCTACAGAAGTGAATTTTTATGCTACTGATCTCGTTGCTTTTGATCCAGTAGGTGCCACGAATCATAAATCTATCTGGCACCGTGGCTATCCTTTGCAATTGATACCACAGCGAGATTATTCCAATGTTTCCAAACAAACCTTCATTCCTGATGTGCAGGCCGATTTCTGGGATGGAGATCCGGATATTGATGCTATATGCAGGATGGAGCACCGGCCTGAATGTAAATTCGGTAAAGAATTTTTCCCTATGGCTTCCGATAAGCTCTCACCTTTTAATTCTCAGAATACATTTATCAATGCCAAATGGTTGAAAGATTATTTCCTTTTCCCTCATATCGGGCGCATGGATGATATTTGGGCAGCATACTATATTGAAGCCAAAGGCGCAAAGGTGCTCTACCATGAGGCCAGCGTGTTCCAGGATCGTAATGTGCATGACCTGGTGCGGGATATGAAAATGGAATATATTGGTTATGAAAATAATTTGAAATTGGTAACAGAGCTGGCAACCGATCCTGAATTGATCTTAAATTATTTACCCGAACGCAGCCGCCTTGCTTTTGATTTATATAAGAAACATTTTATTAATACATAATACACAATTGAAAATGGATAATTGACATTCAATGTCGTTTAGTTAAGTATTTATTAATGTAAAATCGGTTCAGGTTTCCGTTTCGCGGAAAGAAATGCATTTTAACACAGAGAACACAGAGATTAATACATCCCGCCGCTTCGGGCGGGAAGGGC
>JBBRJE010000295.1:0-4105 GCA_038219845.1 Bacteroidia bacterium | reverse complement strand
TATCGCGCTTTTGGTAGTTTTAAAATAGTTTTCAAAACACAAAAAAGTTAATTGTTTTGGTAGAGTTATGAATCACTGATTTATAACACGAACAACTAACCGCTAACAACTAAATAACATGGGTTTAATCACACCTGACATTGGCCTTGTATTCTGGATGCTTGTAACATTCGGGATTGTATTATTCATCCTCGGTAAATTTGCCTGGAAGCCTATTTTAAAAGCTTTGAATGATAGAGAGAACTCTATTACCGAGGCCTTGGAGAAAGCAGAAGAGGCAAAAAAGCAAATGGGAAACCTGAAGGCCGAAAACGAAAAGCTGCTGGCCCAGGCGCGTACCGAACGCGAAGCCATCCTGCGTGAAGCCAAAGAAATGAAAGACAGCATCATTGCCCAGGCTAAAACCTCGGCAGATGTGGAAGGCAAAAAGATGATCGCTAACGCCAAAGAAAATATCGAACGCGAGAAATCAGCAGCCATCAATGATTTAAAAACACAGGTAGCCGCATATAGTATTGAGATCGCAGAGCAGCTGGTTCGCAAGAAGCTGGAATCGGGCAAAGAGCAGGATGAACTTTTAAATAAAGCCATCAGTAAGTTTCATTTAAACTAATCCCAAAAATGTCGGAGCTAAGAATATCATCCCGTTATGCTAAATCATTATTTGATTTGGCGATTGAGCAAAATGTGCTCGAAGCAGTGCATGACGATATGAAATTATTCGCAGTCACCAGCGAGGCCAATCCTTCGCTGGGCAACGTACTTAAAAGCCCTATCATCGATGGGGATAAGAAAATGGCGGTATTGAACGGAATTTTCTCTAAACATTTTAATGCGCTGACAGGTATATTTTTGAATACTTTGATTAAGAAACGACGTGAGAATTATTTATTGGGCATTGCCCAGGAATTCATGTCGTTCTATAAAGAGAAGAAAAATATAGTCATTGCCAAAGTAACTACAGCCACCATGATCAGCGATGAGGCCAGGAAACAGATCAAAGCGAATCTCGAAAAGCAAACCGGTAAAACGATCGAACTGGAAACAAAAGTAGATCCTTCCATTATCGGTGGAATAAAAATACAAGTAGGCGATAAGCTGTTCGACGACAGTGTTGCCAGGCAACTGAATAACTTAAAGCTGCATTTATTAAATTAATATTTCAACAAATTAAAATATAAAATACACAATGGCTGACGTAAGACCAGATGAAGTATCGGCGATAATTCGCCAACAGTTATCGAACTTCAAATCAGAAGCTGAATTGGAAGAAACAGGTACCGTATTGCAGGTAGGTGATGGTATAGCACGTATATACGGTCTTACCCAGGTGCAAAGCGGGGAGCTGATTGAATTCGGTAATAAAATGAAAGGCATTGTATTGAACCTTGAAGAGGATAATATCGGAGCCGTATTATTGGGTCCCAGCCAGGGTGTGAAAGAAGGTGATACAGTTACACGAACCCGTCGTATCGCCTCCATCAACGTGAGTGAGAAAATGCTGGGCCGTGTAATTGATACCTTAGGTAATCCTATCGATGGTAAAGGTGTTATCGAAGGGCCGTATTATGAGATGCCTTTGGAGCGCAAAGCCCCCGGTGTAATTTACCGTGAGCCGGTGAAAGAGCCATTACAAACAGGTATCAAAGCAATTGATGCGATGATTCCTATTGGCCGCGGACAAAGAGAATTGATTATCGGAGACCGCCAGACCGGTAAAACCGCGGTGGCTATCGATACCATCATCAACCAGAAAGAATTTTTTGAAGCCGGCCAACCGGTATTCTGTATATATGTAGCTATCGGGCAGAAGGCCTCAACGGTTGCCCAGGTGGTGAAAGCCCTTGAAGAAAAAGGAGCCATGCCTTATACTGTGGTTGTTTCCGCTGCAGCTTCGGCCCCGGCGCCAATGCAGTTTTTTGCACCCTTTGCAGGGGCGGCCATCGGCGAATTCTTCCGTGATACCGGTCGTTCTGCACTAATTGTTTATGATGATTTATCCAAACAAGCTGTTGCTTATCGTGAGGTATCCTTGCTTCTGAAACGCCCACCGGGACGGGAAGCGTATCCGGGCGATGTATTTTATCTTCACTCCCGTTTATTAGAGCGTGCAGCGAAAGTAAACTCCAACGATAGCATTGCAAAAAATATGAATGACCTACCTGATTCTTTGAAAGGAATCGTAAAAGGAGGTGGATCATTAACTGCCTTACCTATCATTGAAACTCAAGCTGGTGACGTATCAGCTTATATCCCAACGAATTTGATCTCGATTTCCGACGGACAAATATTTTTGGAATCCAACTTATTTAACGCCGGTGTTCGCCCTGCGATCAACGTAGGTATTTCCGTATCCCGTGTAGGAGGAAATGCACAGATCAAATCCATGAAGAAAGTGGCAGGTACCTTGAAATTAGACCAGGCACAATTCCGTGAATTGGAAGCGTTCTCGAAATTTGGATCGGACCTGGATGCTGCAACAAAAGCGGTGCTAAGCAAAGGAGTGCGTAACGTAGAAATATTAAAGCAAGGGCAATACAGCCCGGTTACGGTTGAAAAACAAGTAGCCATCATTTATTTAGGAACCAAAGGATTGATGAATGATATCCCAATAAATCGTGTACGTGAATTTGAAGCAGAATTTTTACAGGTGCTCGAACTAAAACATAAAGATGTATTAGCCGATCTGAAAAAAGGAAATTATACCGACGAAATCACCGGCAAACTCGAAGCAGTAGCAAAAGAATTAATGCCAGGATTTAAGTCGTAATTGACAATGGACAATTGTCCACTAACAACTAATCACTAACAACTATATAGTGGCCAATTTAAAAGAAGTAAGGATACGGATCGCCAGCACAAGCAGCACACAGCAAATCACGAAAGCGATGAAGCTGGTGAGTGCCACCAAGCTGCGTAAAGCCCAGGGGGAGATCATCCAGATGCGCCCGTATGCCAAAAAAATTAAAGCCATTTTAGGGAGCCTGGGGGAGAATGTAAGCAGTGACGTATTGACTCCATTTATTGAAAAACGTAAATTAAATATCGTCACATTTGTGGTGGTAACCAGCGACCGCGGTTTATGCGGAGGCTTCAATGCCAATGTGGTGAAGCTCACGACGAGCCTTTTGAGAGATAAATTTAAATCGCAGGCCGATTCGGGAAATGTAAGGTTTATTTGTTTGGGTAAAAAAGGATACGAGTTCTTTTCTAAATCAAAATATAATACCGGTCCCGGTGTAGTTACCTTATTCCAGAAATTTACCGCCGAAAGCACCTTTGAAATTGGTGCAGATATCATTGATAGTTTTCTTAAAAGAGAGACCGATGAAGTAATCATCGTTTACAACCAGTTCAAAAATGCAGCGACGCAAATATTAACGGTAGAAACCATGCTGCCCGTTGATGTAAAGGAGATACACGCGCATAATGTCGACCTTCCAAAGAAATCAGGTATGAAAAAAGATTATCTATTCGAACCCAATATGGAAGATATCTTAACGACCCTGATCCCGATGACCCTAAAAACACAATTATACAAATCCATCCTCGATAGCGCCGCAGCAGAGCATGGCGCGCGCATGGTGGCCATGGATAAAGCCACAGATAATGCAGGTGAATTACTCAAAGCCTTACGACTCCAATACAACCAGGCCCGCCAGGCAGCGATTACTCGCGAGATAAGCGAGATTGTTGGCGGTGCGGCGGCGTTGGCGTAATATAATTAAAGAGTGAGAGAATTAAAGAATTAAAGAATGAAAGAGTGAAAGAATGAAATAGTGAAGGAATGAAAGAGTGAAAGAGTGAAGGAATGAAAGAGTGAAAGAATGAATACAAGGGTGCGACTCACAGAAAAGGTCTGGCCAGCGACGCGTCATACTGAACTGGTACAATGTTAATCTTATTCTGACGCTTCCATGTTGGATCGGCAATCTCTATTTCTTATTTATCATTTTTTGACCCTGATAAGGGTCAAACAATAATATACCCGGGTGAAACCCGGGGAAAGAGGTTGGTTGTGGATTACAACCGCCAGGGGTTGAACATTTTAGTCCATAAATTCAATCCTTATGGGGGTGGTACAGACCGTCTTCATTATACCCCG
>JBBRJE010000294.1:0-4107 GCA_038219845.1 Bacteroidia bacterium | reverse complement strand
GTGGGATAAGGCTTGAGATCTCCCCTTATACCCATCTTACGGCAGAGGTCGATAACACCCTGCGCACCTGATTCATTGAATTGGGAAAGCACCTGGGCGGCAATACAATTTACCGAAAGTGCTATCCCTGCCCGCATAGTCATTCCACCGCCATAGCTGCCATCGGCATTTTTTGGCTGCCAGCTTTCAAAGCCTTTAAAAATCGGCGGCGTATTTGAGAAATAGGTGCAAGGGGGAATTCCATTATCTACCGCGTAGGCATAGGTAAAGGGCTTAAACGTAGATCCAGGCTGCCTTTCGGTGGTCACATGATCTACCTTAAAAAATTTATAATCCACCCCTCCTACCCAGGCTTTGATATGCCCGTTTTTGGGATTCATACTCATGAAACCACAATTTAAATAATACAGATAATGTTTTAAAGAATCCATCGGCGTCATGGTCGTATCCCGGGGGCCGTCCCATGTGAAGATCTGCATCTTCACCGGGGTGAAAAACGCATCGTAAATTTCATCATCCGTGGCTTTAGCCTTCTTCATATCCAGATACCTGTCGGTGCGAAGGAGGGCAGTATTAATGCTTTCAGGATGCTGTTTCCATGGCACATTCTTTTTGTAGATGGTATTAAATTCTTTCTGCAAAATCTTCATATGCTTCTGCACGGCTTCCTCGGCATACTGTTGCATTTTAGGATTTATCGTGGTATAGATCTTCAGTCCGTCGCGGTAGAGATTATAATTATTTTCATCACACCATTTATTCAAATACTCCCGCAGGTATTCCCTGAAATAAGTCGCCTGCCCCTGGGTATGACTCTCCGAGCTATAATGCGTTTCAATAGTCAGTTTTTTCACCGAATCACAAACCTCAGGTTTGATATATTTATATTTCTCCATCTGCTCCAATACAGTATTCCGGCGGTATTTGGATTTCTCGGGATTGGTAATGGGATTGAAGGTGCCAATGGCTTTGAGCAGGCCTACCAGGGTGGCCGACTCCTGTAAATTTAAACGATCAGGAGTTTTGTTAAAGAACACTTTAGATGCCGTCTTAATGCCATAAGCATTGCCCTGGAACTGCACCGTATTCAGGTACATGGTGATGATCTCTTCTTTGGTATAAAGCCTTTCGAGCCTTACACATAAAACCCATTCATTCAGCTTCGCCCATACGGTGCCAAAGAAACTACTGTGTTTGCGTGTACCAAATAAATTCTTCGCTAATTGCTGGGTGATGGTGCTCGCACCGCCGTTCCTGCCCAGGTGGGCTACTGCGGATACCAGTCGTTTGGCATCTATACCCGAATGATTTTCAAAACGAATATCTTCTGTGGCAATCAGGGCGTCATAAACATACTGGCTTATATCGCGATGGTTTGAATTACTCCTGTTCTCGATATAGAACCGCCCCAATACTGTGGTGGAATCGTCAGCATATACTTCTGTGGCAAGCGAAGGCGTTGGATCCTCAAGCTCTTTGGTGGATGGCAACTTGCCAAACCATCCCCAGGAGATCATGAGTAATAATAGGAAAAATAAGGCGATGCCTCCACCTACCGTAAACCAGAAATACTTTAAAAATTTGGGGATATTAAGATGAGGGAGTGAAAACCGGGATGCCATAATTGATCTAGTGCAAATATAAGAGATCAAACGAACAAATACCCGAAATAGTGTTAACAGGAACTAATGAAATGTTAATCCTATTCTAACCTTTCCTTTTTTGATCGCGATCTCTATTTCTTAGTTAACGTTTTTTGACCCGGAAAAGGGTCAAACAATAATAGCCCCGCGTGAAACCCGGGAATGATATTGTTGGTGTATTACAACCCCCAAGGGTTGAACATTTTAGTCCATAAATTCAACCCCTATCGGGGTTGAACAGACCGTCTTCATTATACCCCGGGCTTTACCCGGGGCCATTATTCGTTGACCCTTTCAGGGTGAATTCCATACCCTATCGAAATTGTATGGACAAAAGCACAGAGGCTATTTCTTTTTTGACTTTGAAATTTGACACTTAACTTAACTCTACTTATTTTGCGATCAAGTTCAACAAAATAGTCTAAAATGCATAATGTATTCTACCAAGGGATGGGTGGTTCTGATAGAGCCCATTTACGAATACAAAAAAAACGGAATGAACGGTTAAAATGAAATATGTATACCTGTTTTTATTATTGATTCTGAGTTCAGATTCCTTTGCACAAGTTCCGCAAATGGCCCTGCTCCGATTATTAAAAATAAATTGTAATTCAACTGCAGCCGCCTCGGTACATCCCAATGGATCAATCTGGTTTTATATCTTACCCCAGGATTCCCTGGTGTTTAAGCTTTCCTTTGCGGATGCCATTATAGGAAGAACGGATACTGTAATGGCTGGTAGATATAAAATAAGATTCGTAAATAAATTCCAGCATCAGATTGTTGAGGAAATAACAATTCATGGCCAGAGTTTAAATTATATCAACATTTGCTATGATACGATTCCGGTGTATGCACAGAATACTTTAGGAAAGCTCAGGAACCAGGATAGTATTTTAATCCATTTTACTTCCAAGGGTTGTCGTCAAGATGATGACATGAAGATCATCATCATCAAAGAAAACGAAAAATTTATAGCGCAACTTTATAAGGTAAGAAAATATTATGAAAAAGTAAAACGAAAATATATCGAGATTCAAAAACCGGATACACTTTTAGAGACCGTGGTGCTGACGCAAGACGAAATCAACCTCTTTACAAAATTTGAAAACGAACTAAACGGGGTAAGGAAGAGTGACTGTACGACCCGGGATTGGTATAAAATAGAAAGTAAATATTTGAATATCGAAAAAAATGACGGCAATTGCAATTGGCATGGATACCTGATTTTACTTCATTTTTTTCACGATGATAGCTACCATTACCTGCCCCCGCCACAAAAACTTAAATCCGAATTCAAGCGATAGTCTGGTTTAGGGAGGATTATTAAGATTCATCAAACTAACAAATTAAACATTCTACAAATATTTTTTATCGTGAGAAGATAAAATAAGACTATGCTATTAAATTTTTATTTAAGATTGCAATTCATTCTATTATGCTCAAATTCGACATCACCTATACCCTACCCCAGCATCATTTTATTGATTTTGCTTTTTATATCGATGATAATAAGGAGGATCTTATCAGGGTGCATTTGCCAGGCTGGAGACCGGGGCGATATGAAATAGGGAATTTTGCACAATATATTCAGCAGGTAAAAGTTTTTGATTCGCTGCAAGCCCCGCTCCCATTTGAAAAAATAACGAAAGATTGCTGGGAAATAAAAACTAATGGGCAGGAAAAAATCGTTATTCGTTACCGTTATTATGCAGATATTCTAAATGCAGGATCCACTTATCTTGATGAGGAACAATTATATCTCAACCCTGTGAATTGTTGTATGTATATGGAAGGAAGAATGGATGAGAATATACAGTTACAATTCATCATCCCATCAAATTACCATATCGCAACACAACTATCCAAGCTTACCAGGCATACATTGTTCGCGGCAAATTTTGATGAACTCGCCGACAGTCCATTGATCGCTTCTGCTTCATTGAAACACCTGCAATACCGCGTGGATAATACTGATTTCCATATCTGGTTCCAGGGTAAGGTAGTGCTTGATGAGAAAAGGATCATTGATGATTTTGTAAAGTTCACCATCGAACAAATAAAAATATTTGGCGATTGCGAATGCAGGGATTACCTTTTCCTGATGCAGATGCTGCCCGTGGATTTTCATCATGGTGTAGAACATAAAAACAGTTCAGTGAATGCATTAGGACCTGGAGATAAACTGATGGAGCCGGCACTTTACACCGACTTCCTCGGTTTATGCAGCCATGAGCTTTTTCATTTGTGGAATGTGAAACGCATCCGTCCGGAAGCCATGCTGCCCTATGATTTCAAGCGGGAGAATTACAGCAATATGGGTTTTGTGTATGAAGGCATCACCACCTATTATGGCGACCTGGTTTTATTCCGTTCCGGCGTGTATTCCTTTGCCCAATATTGCCTGGAAGTGAATCCCCATCTGCAAAAACATTTCCATAATTATGGCCGCTATAATCAAAGC
>JBBRJE010000293.1:0-4109 GCA_038219845.1 Bacteroidia bacterium | reverse complement strand
ATAGCGGGCGAATGCATTTAATGAATTTTGCCGGATAATCAGATTGAAATTTCCAGGCCTTTAAAAAATATCCTCATTCTCTATCTCTTCCTCTGCAGCTTTTTTCATTCCCTTGTCGCCTGGCTTACCTTTGCCATTTTTCTTATTCCCTTTCCGGGCTTGCTGCTGCTCACGCATTTCCTGCATTCTCTTATCAAAGAGCGCGGATTGATCGGGTGTTAATATCGTTTTAAAGCTATCAATGCCGTTCTTACGGACATTCATCATCGACCTGGCTTTTGCCCTCCGTTCCATCATAGTGTCGGCCCGCAAGTCTCCCATTTTTGTGAACATGGTCATTATTATAGGCTTGGCCTGGCTTTGCTGGCCTGCGCTTAGATTCAATTCTTTGGTCCAATGCCTGATAAACTTATTTGATTTAGTGGCAGGAGACATATCTTTCATTTTGTCCTTGCTTTGCGCAAAGGAAACTAAAGATGAAAATAAGACGATAGCCAGGAATATATTTTTCATAATACGTCGTGATTTAATTTCGTGAATGGTTTGGATGCAAATATGCATAAAGGGTTTAACTGGAAAATTACGGATAAGACAAAAAGTTATAAGTCGGTGCATTTCTTAAAATAAATGTCATTAGAAATATCGTCTCAATCCTCAATCACCAATTTCTCTGTAGCGATTACTTTAGCATCCTGTATTAATCGCAGAAAATAAATCCCTGAAGGCAAATCGCCTCTAGGAATAGTGGTTGATGAAGCGGTGATTTTTAATCCTAATACTTCCGCTCCTAAAATATCATATATCTTTATTTCCAAATTCTGTAATGCTGCATCTCCATTTATTTCAAGGGTAGCTTTGCTAATAAAGGGATTGGGATAAATACGCACCGGGATATTATTTTTCAGTGTTGTAACAGGTATTCCGCTTTTTACGATGGCACAAGGCCCGTTAACTTTTACCGGACTGTTATTAAAAACCTTAGTGCCAATGCCTAATTGCCCGCTGCCATTATTGCCCCAGGCCCATATCGTTCCGTCGTTCTTTACGGCGAGCGAATGCTCATTACCTGCTGTTATGGCTATTATGCCCGTGAGCCTGCTCAGCTTAATTGGGATATCTCTTTCAATAATTGTACTATCGCCCAGCTGGCCCGAATTGTTTGAGCCCCAAGCCCAAATGCTCCCATCATTCTTAAGGGCAAGTGAATGCCTAGCATTGGCCAACGTTGATATTGCAATAATACCTGTAAGCCCGATCACCTGGATGGGACTAGCCGGTTCATTAGTGCTTCCATCCCCTAGCTGGCCATCACTGTTTGATCCCCAGGCCCAGACTGTGCCGTCGTTTTTTAATGCCAACGAATAAAATTGTCCCGCAGCGATCGCATTGATGCCGGTGAGGCTGTTTATTTTTGTAGGGATACTTTTCCATGTTAGATTACCATTTCCCAACATTTTCCAACTTTTGTATGTAAACTTTCATCGGAACACATCAAGTACCTGCTTAAAATAATAAGCCCAGTCCCAATCGCCTTTTCCATAGTAGCAGCAGTCGAATTCCCTCGACATAATCGTGGTGATGATCATGAATAAAAGCAAGAGTAATGAAGAGACCAGGAAAAGCGGTTTGTTCTTTTGAATACGGCTGAAGTAAGCAATAATAGCAAAGATAAAAAGAGGATAAAAATCAATCAGGCCGCGATGACCAAAGCCACAGCCCAAAAAATAAGACCACCAGGAAGAATAAAAAAGCAAATACACAATCAATATATAGGCAGAAGCGATCCCTAAAAATCGCTGTTCTTTTATTAAGATAATAATCCCGGCAATAACAAAAACAAAAGCGGGAACATAAGTAAATATACCGTTCTGCGTTGCGAAAAGCACTTCCAATATTTTCTTTGCGAAAAAATTGGTAAATGCCTCATCATGGTATAAACTGAAGCTCAGCTTACCTGTGACATAATAATTGTAAGCCAGCTGGGGCGTGTAAAAAAAAGCGCAAATCCCGATTATCGTAAAGAGGTTCCGCGGGTGCAGCAGAAAAACAATTCTCTCCTTACATGAATTCCAGGAATTACAATCAATAAATAACAGAATCCACAAGAAAATAATATTAACAGGACGGATAACAAAGGATAAGGCAAAAAATAATATCGCAATAAAAAATAATTTATAATCCTGCATCCTTAGCGACCGAACATAGAAATACATAAAGCCTGCAATGGAAAAGAAGGAATAGATATGCGACATCCCACTCTCGGAACTGGCATAATAAAATAAATTAGTGGCCAGGGGTAAAACCACAAATACACCGGTGAAAACAAATCGCTCCTGCTTGAAATAAAATCTTGCACAGAGGTAAACGAAGAGCAACCCTATCGCAAAATAAAATGAAGCGGCCCAATCGATGATATTATAATATTCCACGGAAGAATACCCGTCTTTCACCGGTGCTGTAACATGCGCTGCTATCCAAAAAGGAGCCTCCAGGATAGCCACTCCATAAGGATACTTGGTGATGATCTTATTTCTCTCTTTATCTACTGTAAAGCCATAGCCGGCTCTTACTTCAATGCTGTCGGGCATGGCATTGCCATTAAAATGGTAGATGAACAGCGCGGGTAGAAATACATTATATCCCGACTTATCTGCCCTTAACTCCCGGTGGTAATCGTCGAGGGCATTGCCTTCATTATGCTTTAATCCGAAAAATAAGCTTAAGCCAAACCAGGCAATAACACCGAGCGTTAATTTGATTCTGAAATTATTATTTTTAATTCTATACCGCAAGAAATTATTTATAGCTTAATAAATTTATAGCTCACCGAGGAGGATGCCAGCTGGTATACTAAAATATAAGCTCCCGGTAAGAGATCAGCGGTATTTATTTGTGTTTCCGCTTTCTTTATATTAAATACATGAATACATTTTCCATCCAACGAATAAATTTTAACGGTGGCATCTGCGCCGGCGATGGTAGTGATACTGTTAAGCACAGGATTGGGATAAAAATAAAAATTAGAGTTGCTCATTTTATGATTAATCCCCGCAGAAAATAATTCTACAGAATCAGAAATATTAAAACAGCCATTCCCGGTATTTACTTTAACTTTATACCAACCCCCGGTATCTGAACTGATGATCTGTGTATTTGCCTTGATCAATAGATTATTACGGTACCACGAATATGCCGATCCTGTGCTGCTCTGGAGTTGATTGCCGGTATGCACAAGCAAGGGCTTGGGATTAGCAAAAACGGTGATTAATTTTTCAATCGTGTCGGCACCAAAATTATTGGTGACGATCAATTTTATTTTTTTCGTGCCTGTCCCGTTAAAGCTGGCTGTGGCAATATTGGTGCTGGCCTGGGCCGGACTTCCGCTTTCGAAGCTCCAGCTCCATTGGGTGGGATTATTACCACTTATATCACTAAAAAAAACCGGATCTCCTTCACAAGCTTGCGTGGCAGACAGAGAAAAATTGGCAGCAGGTTTTGTCGAAGGATAAGGCAGGATATTGGCTACCCAAACGCCACGCCCATGGGTGAAAATAAAAAGTTTCCTGTCATTGGGCCTGAGCCTGATATTGTAAATGCATACATTCGGAATTTTTGTTTCTTTTACCCAGCTTATGCCACCGTCATCGGTGACATATAAACCAAAATCGGTGGCCACAATAAATTTTGTATCGGGGTTAGAAGGATCCACTTCAATACTGTTACAGGGAAGGCTGGCAGGTAAATTACCTGAGATGCTGGTCCATAGGGGAATGCCATTTGTATTCGAAACTTTCCATACCCGGGGCTGGTTATTATAATTGGTAAGGGTGATATAAATTATATTTTTATCGAGAGGGTGCACTTTAATGCTTCCTATAAAATCGTTTATTAATAAGGGTGGTTTGGTTAGGGTCAGGTCCTTCTCTTTACCGGCCACGGCCGATAATGCGGAATCCACCCGGGCTAATAACATCCCTGATCCACCGTAATATAAAACTGGATCCTGCTCCATACTGATGCCAATGGAATAGGGTTGTTTGCTGCCATTGATATTCGTGATGGCAGTAAATGATCCGCCGGTGCTTCTATATATTCTGCTTTTGGTGGGT
>JBBRJE010000292.1:0-4111 GCA_038219845.1 Bacteroidia bacterium | reverse complement strand
ATCCAGTAATAGCGAAGGTCATTATTCTTAAAGGAGCTATTATCATCGTTCCTTATCGATTTCAGCAGGTTCAGCTTGTTTCTCATATAATCCATCAGCTGCAATAATTGGGCATCGGTAACTACCTTACGGTTTTCGAGGTCGGCAATAGAATATTTTTTCAGGAACTCTGATTTAGATGGTATCCCTGTGAGCTTCTCCAGAATCGCGCTCAGGTGGGTATTGAGCGCTTCTTTCTCATTGCTGCTTCCAATATATTTCAGGATCAGCTCCTTATATACATTCACCAGGTATTCCCGCTGTTCCGAGCCTGTCCCGTAATTCACCAGCGCTTCCAGCGATTTACGCAGGTCATTGTACTCATCTTCATCTACAAAAAGAATATATTTAAACAGGGGATATTGCATTGTTTTTACATTCATCGTGGTGTATGCCTTGATGAAGAACTGGTAATTATCATCGGTATATTTTTTAATTACCTCTTCACTGTTTACATCGGTGCCCAGCTTGCTTAAATAGTAAATAACGGCTGCGTTTAATTTCTTCTCGCTGCGTTCCCCGATCCCGCTGAGCTTGGCGTCCAGCTCTCCCAGGCGCACTTCAATATCATCATTGGCTTGCTTTAGAAATTTATTGATATTACTTTCAAGGTAAGAGGTGGGCATCGGATTGCCTTTGTCGGCGAAAATGATCATGCCCGGTAAAGGGCTGGTAGCAGGGTATTGCAGCTCATAAATATTTTTATCATCAACCAACGAAAATTGAGGATCAGGAACTTTCACAGAAATTTTAGGGCTATTAGCCCGCACATTGTCTGCAATATTTTTAATGGATGAGGTAATTATATTTCTCGACTGCCTCACAAAATCGTCATAACTTTTATCATTCGCATTATTAACCTGGAACACCAAAAGCCGGGTCTCGGTCTCAGCAAATAATTTCGCCACCTGCTCTTCACTATACCCTTTCGGATCGGGTTTCCTGTTCCCGGTATTGCCAATGAGGATGATGATATTCGTTTCGTCTTTATGGTCAGCCAGCATACGCAAAGCTTTGTTTAAGCCGAGGTTCACCGCCTGAGGCTTCTCCTTGTCAAAACAATCTTTGGTATCCTGGGAGGCTTCAGTGAAAAAATCAATCAGCGATGAGATGCTGGGATCAAGGTCTTTAATCTCTACATCACGTTTTTTTGTCGGACAGCCTTCCTCGATATAATCACGGTAAACAACGCCGCCATATTTAAACTTATTTTTATTATCGCCGGTGGCAATATCCAATGTCTTTTTAATCGAGTTGATGATCGGATCATAATAGCCATTCATGCTGCTTCCTCCATCCATCACAAATACAATATTAAAAGTTCTGATTTTAATACGCAGGTCATTATATTTTTTTTCAATGTCTAATTGCTCAGCAGTCTTAATTGTTGTTGCACCCGTTTTATCAAAAATATTTGTAATCAGGCCTGTCTCCAATATTTCGTTTGGGAACTTCTGAAGCACAGGGAACCGTTTCCATTCCGGCTCAAACCTTTTACTATAAGGATCTTCATTCCAGATCCCCGGAACCTTATTGCCGTTAATAACAGATTTTACTTCCACGTCATTTTGCCAAAGGGTAGCTTTAACACCTGTGCTCAGCCGCTCGTCTGCCGCAGGCTTATCCCAGTTGGGTTCCAGGCAAAGCCGCTGCTCCCATTCCTGTACGATGCCTTTGGGTACCCAGCCCAGCAATTCCGATTTAATTGAAGAAGTAGAGGTCTGGTATGTTTTTCCCACCAGATAATTCTTTTGATCATCACTTTTCTTATAGATGAAAAGATATTGAAATAAGGTGATGCCATTTTTATTCTCGTCGTGCAAATCAGGTGAATTAAAGATACGCACCACGTTGCGGTCCCGGATATATTTTGCAGGGTTTAACAATGCATTCTTGTCATTGCTAATGGTTAATGCTTTGATGGTAAATCCCTGCAGGCTCACCAGCGCGTGTTTCCACAAGAGAAGTTTGTTTTTCTCCACCCAACCGAAATCTTCTGCGCTGGGTGAGATTTTACGTTCTGTTTTTTTTGCGTTGGCCAGGAAGATCATAGGGTCATATTTAACCAGGTGCAGGTAATCACCTTTCTCTTCAATCACATAAAATGGATCAAGGAAACTGGCGGTCTTAAAAGCGGCTTTGGCATCCGGCTTAGTATAAGTCTGCACATTATCCCGATCGGCATAAACAACCCAATCGCTGCCTACAGGGCCCTCGCTCTTCAATAATACATCGCCGTGCGGCTTATTATAGCTGGAAGGGTAGGGGAGCACCTTGGAGCCCGAAGGAACCTGGGCATATGTTACTATGCATAATAAAAAAAGAATTGTTGCGATCGATAATTTAAACTTCATGATATGTCTCAAAAAAAATTTTACTTAACCTGTATGTAATTATAGGTTACTTTGGATTGATTATTAAAATTATTAACCTGCTTTAACATCTCCTGGGTGATCTTATTCTTGCTGTTGCTATAATAAATATTCACCGTCACTTTAGTTTCATCGGCCCCGGTGATATAGGCTAGCTCACGCGGAAACAGGCCCATCAGCGTTGAAGGTTCATCCTTGGTGGCATAATCTAAAAGGTAATTTTCGGTAACAAAATAATTCAGCTGGATATTTCCCTGTAATAAAAATTCTTTATCAAAAATAAGGTTACGCATCTGGTGCTTGTCGAGCCATGCATTGGGCGTACGCGAATTTCTTTCGAATAAGCTGTTCAATAATTTATTACAGCCTTCGGGGTTTTTGCAATAATCAAATTTCGCATCGTTGCTCCAGTATAAAAGAAATTTATTGCTTTTGATTGAATTATTTTTCTTCACTTCGGCTTCCAGCTTCTCAATCGACTCCGACGTGAGGGAAGTGCTGCCATCGCCTTTGCTATTTTCTACATAAAAAACAACCAGGTTATTCACTGATTCAACACCGGGGTTGAAAGCCGTAATTAAAAAGGTGGAAATCAGTGAGACGAAAAGAAAGATAAAGCTTTTCATGATTATTTATTTTTGACTAACCGTTACTTTTGAAATACAATTATCTGCATAATCAATTTTTACATCATTGATTTTTGTATTGCGCTGGATATCCAGCTGCATGCAATACGAATAAATACTTTTCTTTTGAGAGCCATTGACAATAACATCGACATGGTCATTATCACAAAAATATTTCTTTAGCATGGTATAGTATTCGGTATCGAAATTCCCTGAGGTGATAGCGGTGAATTTTAATTTTAATTCATCACCGCTCATTTTGGCCGGAGGAGGGCCGCTAACGCCACCCGCAGCGCCGGAATTGGGTTTCGGGGAGACCATAATTTTATGTCGGCCTTCCGATTTGCTGGCATCAATCAATAATCTTATGGTATATACACCGGGTTTATTATAGGTATAGGTTGGATTTTGTTCCGTGCGATCGGCATTACCCGATTCGCCGAATTGCCATTCCCATTTTGTTGCACCCGAAGTATTGTTGGTGAACTGCACCGGGTCGCCTACTTTACATGAGGCGGGCCCCAAAATGGTTACGGCTTTCTGTGTCGTATCACCGCTGGTAACTATAAGCTCTCCTACTTTGATCGCAGTGGACTCCGAGCATTTGCCATTGATGGTTAATTTTATCGTGAAATCTCCGGCGCTATTATAAGTATAGTCGCCATTCTGCTGGTCGCTGGTGCCCCCGTCTCCGAATTCCCATTTCCATTCATTGGATTCATTGGTATTATCTTCAAAATGAATGCTCTCCCCGGCAAGTATGCTTGTAGAAGATACACTATAGGCCAGCTTAGGGCAATCATTGCTTCCTCCCATATATTTTTTAATGAAAAATATACCGGCTGCCACTAATATTATTACTGCAATGAGTATGATGTTTTTACGTTCCATGCGCGATGATTATATGATTTATTTAATTGTATATTTTATGCCTATTCCTAAAGCAAATGAACTCATTGAGATTACGGCCCCGCTTTTAACCAAAGAATTATAGGAGCCTGTTTTATCTGTCAGCGTATAATTTTTTGAATAGCTCTTATTTGAAAAGGATGCTCCCTGGAACTGAATCAGGGT
>JBBRJE010000291.1:0-4133 GCA_038219845.1 Bacteroidia bacterium | reverse complement strand
GATGTATTTTAACCGTATAGCGGTCCTAATCTTAAATAAACGACATTGTATTGCATCATGAATTAAAATTGATTCCATTAAGAGTGGCGGAATTAAATAATATTCGGTGCAAAAGGAAAGATTTACGAATTAAATTTTTAAATATTTATATTATACGTATAGAATTATTATTTTTGTGGTATAAAATTACATAAATGAATAATATGGATGCGAAAATCACTTTAAGCTTCGATAAGTCAGTTATCACAAAAGCAAAACGCTATGCAGAAGATAACAATATCAGCCTTTCCAGGCTTACCGAGTTTCTATTGAAAATAATGAATGCGGAAAATTTCCTGCTTTCTATCCTGAAAAATCACAAATGATTAATGCAGATAATTGTTGTCGCTTCAAATTTACTGGGACATCCTTTTTTATGACAGGAGGTGAAAGTGAATCCGGAGAGCACGAGCAAAATAAATAAGGCTTTTTTCTTAGACATTCTAAGGGCAAAATTACCCCTTTTGCTTTAAAGTTTTTGTTTTTCTTTGCACTTAATAATCAATTTTAACAATGCAGTATGTTTTAATAGAACCCGATATTGCGGAAAATTATGCTATTCTGCGTTTAAACCGCCCGCGGGAGCTGAATGCTTTGAACCTTCAGATGATGCAGGAGCTAAAGGCTGCCTTGGCATTGCTGGATGCCGATGAGCATATTCGTTGTATCATTATTACCGGTGATGCGCGAGCGTTTGCGGCTGGTGCGGATATCAAACAAATGCAGGGGCGCAATGCCATTGATATGTTGAAAATTGATCAGTTCAGCACCTGGGATGCGATCCGTAAAACTAAAAAGCCATTAATAGCGGCTGTCTCCGGATTCGCTTTAGGTGGAGGGTGTGAGCTCGCCATGTTATGCGATATGATTATTGCCAGCGAGACAGCAAAATTCGGACAGCCGGAAATCAAGCTGGGAGTAATGCCAGGAGCGGGTGGGACACAGCGGCTGACGCGGGCGGTAGGAAAAGCACTCGCGATGGAAATGGCGCTCACTGGCCGTTTTATTGATGCTCAAAAAGCATTACAGTTTGGCCTGATCAATAAGGTTGTTCCTATTGAATACTATTTGCAGGAGGCTATCAGTCTTGCAAAAGAAATTGCGAAATTATCTCCTCTGGCCGTTCGATTAGCAAAAGAAAGCGTGAATAAAGCATTTGACAGCACCCTGAGCGAAGGGCTAGAATTTGAACGGAAGAATTTTTATATGCTCTTTGCCAGCCAGGATCAAAAAGAAGGAATGGCGGCTTTCATAGAGAAGCGGGATGCGAAATTTACGGGGGAATAGTTAATAATGAAAGAATGAAAGAATGAAGAATGAAAGAATGAATACAAAATACAATAGTGCCGTAGCAGGGCTGACGATTGTAGACTGACCACTGACTACTCACCACTGACTACTGAATACTGACCCCTGACCACCATCATGAAATATACCCCATTACCTCAAGCACTTTTCTTACACAACAGGGAGCGATTTAATGCGCAGTTAAAACCTAATGCTGTAGCCATTTTCAACAGTCATGATGAGATGCCGCGCAGCGCTGATGCACAGTTTAATTTCTCCCAAAACAGGGACCTGTTTTACCTCACGGGCATCGACCAGGAAGAATCAATCCTGATCCTTTATCCTGATTCACCAAATCCAATGTTCAGGGAGATGCTGTTTTTAAAACGCACCAACGAAACGATTGCGATATGGGAAGGACATAAATATACCAAAGATGAAGCCCTTGCTGCTAGTGGCATCCAGCGTATACATTGGCTTGAAGAATTCGATACCATCTTACAGCTCGTATTGCATCAGGCAGAATCAGTGTATCTCAATCTGAATGAACACGACAGGCATGCCTGGCATCAAAATTATAAAGATCTGGATTTTGCCCATCGCATACAAAAGGAATATCCTTTGCACCGGCTCGAACGAGCAGCACCGTTGATGCACCGGCTGCGAGCCATTAAAAGTAAAGATGAAATTAATGCAATGCGGGAGGCTGTGAATATCACCCGTAAAGCCTTTGAACGGGTTTTGAAATTTACGAGGCCTGGGGTTACTGAATATGAAATTGAAGCCGAGATCACCCATGAATTTTTGCGCAACAGGGCTACCGGACATGCCTATACACCCATCATCGCCAGTGGCGCCAGCGCCTGCGTATTGCATTATATCGAAAATAATAAGTTATGTCATGACGGTGATCTGATGCTGCTGGATTTCGGTGCTGAGTATGCAAACTACGCCGCCGACCTTACCCGCTGCATCCCGGTGAATGGCAAATTCTCAGCCAGGCAAAAAGAAATATACAATGCCGTTTTAAATGTACATAACCAGGCCAGGGCCATGCTCGTGGCAGGTGAAACATGGGATGCTTATCATACCAAGGTAGGCAGGATTATGACAGATGAATTGCTTCGTCTGAAATTGATCACCAAAGAGGATACAAAAAATGATGATTGGGAAAATACACCCTGGAATGAATCCAAGGCTTATCGTAAATATTTAATGCATGGCACCAGCCACTATCTTGGATTGGATGTGCACGATATAGGAAGCAGGTACAGGAAATTTGAAGCAGGGATGGTGTTCACCTGCGAACCCGGTATTTATATACCCGAAGAAGGGATCGGGGTGCGGATAGAGAATGATATTCTTATAACAGAAAGTGGCAATACTGACCTGATGGCGGATATTCCTATTGAAGCCGATCATATAGAATCATTAATGGCATCCTAGATAAGCTCAAATTTTCATGAACAAAAGAGAATTTTCTGTATACCTGCAAAAGCCGCATCTTATTGATAAGCATGCTGAAATTGCATTACAGGAAGTTGTCACGGATTTTCCTTATTTTCATGCGGCACACCAGCTTTTGCTTAAAGCGCATCAAAATAATGGAAGTTATCATTTCGATAAGCAATTACCCATTACCTCCTTATTACACGGTAACAGGGCTTTGCTGTACGCTTATTTAAAAGACAGCCTGGTACGGGAATATGAGTATCATGTTCAAAATGATCCGGTGATTGCCGGTGAAGCCTTAAATGAAGTAGAATATGCGAAACAGGAATCTATCCCTTTTCTCCATGAGATAGAATTGGAAAAGCTAAAAGAAGAAGACCTCGATGTGTTTGTTGAAAAGGAGCCGGGATTACCTATCGAAATGGATATCAGCGTTGCTGTGGAACCTGAAAACGTCAGTTCCAAAATAGCGCGTGATTTGCGTTACCCGGATAGTACAGAAAAAAATTCCCGGGAACGCGAAGAAGAATTGAACAATAAAACTTCAATGCCTTCAGATCAAGAGCTTGAGTCAATTGCGCCCGACGAAGCTATAGTAGCGGTAGCCCGGGATGATGAACCAGAGCTTGAAGATAAAATAGAAATAGACGAGATCGTCGCAATAAGCCAGATTCCGGTGGACGAGGCGGAAATAGGAGAGGACCCATTGGAGCAAGAAAAGGTACCTGATACATCCGAAGTGGAAAAGGTGATTGCAGGTATCGAACCTCATGATTTTCTTAGCTGGCTGCAGGCAAATAAATCAAAGCACACGCAGGAGCTGCGGAAAGAAGTTGGCCGGGAGGAACCTAAATCCATTGGGGAGGAGCAGGTGGATTCCCCAAATAAACCCGGGGCAGAGAAACGCATCAGGAAATTTAATTCATTGATCGATAAGTTTATTGAGACCAGTCCAAGCATCAGCAAACCACAACCAACGAAGTTTTATAACCCTGCACAAAAAGCCAAAGAGAGTGTCATAGAAAATTTTGACCTGGTTACCGAGACCCTGGCTCGGATTTATATAAAGCAAAATAATTATAAAAAAGCAATCCTGGTATATGAAAAATTAATTTTGCTTTACCCTGAGAAAAAATCTTATTTCACGGATCTGATATCAGATCTACAGATATTAATAAATAAATAAATAATAATGATGCATAATTTGATGGTAGTTTTAATGGTGATAATGGCGGTATTGCTTATCGTGGCTGTGATGCTCCAGCGTTCCAAAGGATCGGGCATTCTGGGAGGGGTAAACGCCAATCAGTATTTCGGGGTAGCGAAAGGAAACAAACTTATAGCGCGTGCTACCT